>JBARKF010000294.1:0-13053 GCA_049800655.1 Candidatus Cybelea sp. | reverse complement strand
CTTGCCTCACCGCGCCGCCGGCGCGATGCGATGTCGTTGCGCGCCCCCGCGAAATCGGCGACCAGCGACCGCGCCGAGTCCGATAGCGGCACGTCGTCGGAGGGTCGTGGTGTTCGACTGCGCCCCGCCGGCACGCGGGATGGCGCTCGCTCGAACTGCAATCCTTGCGCCTGAGCGAGCCGCTCGAGCTCTTCGCCGACGCCGCTGAGCGCGCGCAGCGCAACTCCGGCATTCGCAAGCAGAGCGCGCAATCGCGTCAAATCCTCGGGCGATGGGATTGTGGCGCCGACGTTGGCGACCGCCGACGCGCCACGATAGAAGCTTGGCTGCTCGGAAAGCCGGGCTTCCAGCTCGTCGAAGGCCTCCGCGAGGACGCGACCCGAAAAGGTCAATTCAAGGCCGTCCCGCCGCCCTCGTAAGAGTGTCACGTTGCGCTTTGCGAGAAGTATACACGGTGTACCCCTCGCCATCCACAATCCATTCGCAAATTCTTGATCTTTTCCACATATAATACACAGTGACCCGACGTACCGTGAGCTGGGTACGTCATGTAAAGGAACCCGAATCGCATGCTGCGTCGCTCGATTCCTCTCGTCGCCGTCATCTCACTCTTGAGTGCCTCCTGTCCGGCACCGGTCTTCGCTATGTCGACGCAGGCCGAAATCGCGGCCGGCCAAGCCGAAGATCAGCAGATCGTCGCCAGCAGCGTCGTTGAAACCGACCCGCTGCTCAACGCCTACGTCTCGGGGGTCGCCGACAATCTCTGGAATCAGGTGGCGCGTAAGGACGTTCCCTACTCCCTCAAAATTCTCAAGGATAGTCAAGTCAATTCGTTCGCGACGCTGGGAGGATTCGTCTACGTCAACGAGGGTCTCGTCGACTTCGTGCAGTCGGACGACGAGCTGGCAAGCGTCATCGGCCACGAGACGGGCCACATCGAGCGCCGTCACGTCATCACCGCGAATTCGAAGGCGGAAATCCTCAACATCCTCTTCGGCATCGCTTCAATCTTCTCGCCGATCATCTACGAGTTCGGCGGCCTCGCCGAGGCCGGCCTCATGGCGAAAGTCTCACGCGAGGACGAAATCCAGGCCGACCGCTACGGTCTGCAACTCATGTCCCGCGCCGGTTACGATCCCGAGTCGATGGTCACGATGATGGCGCATCTCGGCGTCCTCCAGGAAGACCACAGCGACGCCGTGAGCAAATATCTCGAGGACCACCCCGACCCGTCGGCGCGCGTCGCGCATCTGATGGGCTACCCGGAACTCAATCCAACCACCGTCACTCCGACGCAAACGCTGGTCCAGGCGTCGAGCGACGAGGAGCGGGCGCGTTACTCTTTCGCTCGCCTTCGGCTCGACCAAGTGCTCAAGACGGATCCGCACAGCTCCGAGGCGCTGCTCGAGCTCGGGCAGTCGGAGCTCGCTCTCGGATTACCCAACAAGAGCGAGCAAACGCTGGCGGAGGCGGCGCAGCTCGGTTCGCCCGCGACACGCGCCGCGGCAACGCAACGCATCGCGGCGCTGCGCCAGATGGAAGTGCAGGAGGTGCGGCTGACCCATGTGGATCCGCCCGACCCGCAGGGCGCCGTGCAAGCTGCACAGGCGACGCATCTGCAAAACGCCACCGAGATCCAGGCGCGCGCGACCGAGGGGAAGGATCAGCTCAAAGCCGTGCAGAGCCGCCTCGATACCCTCCAGTACGAGGTACCGGATCTGAGCCGCATCAACATTCGGCGCGGCTCGCGGGTTGAGGCAATTGTGAAGAATCTCACCTCGATGGCGCGTTCGCTCAACAGCGCGCTACAGGACACGGGCAGCGATAGCGGCCCGATTACCGGCGTCGGTTCGCTCGAAAAGAACAAGGAGAGCGGCTTGCTCAAGGAGAGCGCCGACATCTACACGGAGATGCTCGCCCCATTGTCGATGCGGCCGATACCAACCGAATCGGTTGCGTTGTTGCCGTCGTATCCCCAGATGCTCAACGATCTCTCGCGGGGCGACGCGGAGATGCTGCGTTCGGTCGACGCCGCGCGTGCGGCGCTCACACAACTCGATCAGTCGCTGGGCGATCTCGACGAGTTCCTCAAGGAGCTCGACCATGCGTCGGTCGGATTCAACGGCGACGTGAGCCCCAGTGAATATATGACGCTGCAACCAATGATGAAAAAGTGTGTCGACGAGTTCGACGGCGCCGCGGCCGAAGCGTCGCAGGCCTCGCAACTCTTCAACTTTGCCCGCTCGCGTCAGCTCTCAACGCGTATCACGTTGCTCGGACTGGGAACCTCGCCACAACTCTATTCGACCTTGCAGTATGCGCTGCAGCGGCGCTTCGGATCGAGCGGGATCGGCTACCGAACGATGCTTCGCGACGGATTGACGCCGGGTGACGTCACCGCCGCAACGATCGTAGCGGCCGACATCAAGAGTACGCCGGAGAGCGTGATTGCCGAGGCAAAGAGCTCCGGTGAAACCATCGTGGACGTTGCCAACACGCACAAAATGCACGCGTGGCCTCTGGAAATTTTCATGGGCCTGGTATACCTCGACTATACCGACGATCCGATCAAGGAGTTGCGTAGGGCCGACGGGACGCTGGCGGTCGATCTCAACAAGCTAGGCTTGTAGGAGCTGTCGATGGCGGCCGCAGCCGACGCGCGCAACCTCTTTACGCTCGTCCGCAAGAGTATCGATGTGGGGACGGTTCACGTGCACGTTCGCAAGCCGTTTCGCTTCCTACTCTGCGGGGATCCGGCGCTCGTCGCCGAGTTGCGCTCGCTGCTGCTGAGCGGACACGACGAGACCGTTCCGCCCGAAGCGGCGGCCTGTTTAGAGACGATTCGCTCCGACGCGAAAACCGTAACCAACCCAAACGAAGTCCGAGCGGTAATCTTTCTTGGCCGGCGCGGCGACGCGACGAATGCCGACCTCGGCTCGTTGAGCGTTTTCCAGGTTCCAATCTTCGCTCTAACGGTCGACGACGACGCTTCGCCTTCGGGGCCGCCGGCGGCGCCCGCGAGCGGAACGTGGAGCGAGTACGTCGTGCCCGCCATCGCACACGAACCGCTGCGCAGCCGTTTCTTTCCTCACTTAGTCGAAAGCGCGCATGGCGTCGAAATCGCCGTTGGACGGCATCTACCGGCGCTGCGCGACAGCGTCGCCGCGAAGCTCACGCGCGACGCCGCCAACAACGCGCTCAAGGTCGCGCTCGCGAGCGCGGTCGTCGACCACATTCCGGTCGTGGGCATCGTGCTCGGTGCATTTGCTTCGGCCGGCGACATGGTCGCGATCACCGGCATTCAGGTGATGCTCATGCTCCACATCGACGCGACCTACGGACGCGACCCCGATGTTCAGCGAACCTGGCGGCTCTTGCCGATCATCGGCGGCGGCTTCGGTTGGCGCACGCTTGCGCGAGAGCTCGTCGGTTTTGTGCCTGTCGCCGGGATCGCTATCAAAGGTGCAATCGCGTACGCAGGAACGATTGTCGTCGGCGAAGGCGTCACGTTCTTCGACGAGCATGGCCATCACATGACCAAGAGTCAGGCCGCTGCGCTATACGAGCGCGCCAAGAGCGACGCGCTGCGCTTCGCGCGCGACCTGCTCGCAAAGCTGCGCCGGCAATAGCCGCCCGACAGTTTTAGAGACGCTCCAGCAGCGCTTCGTCATCCAAACGCGCCAACTCACCGGGGACTCGTTCGCGAACTGGACCCGCGAGTTGGGCTGCGATCTCGCGGCGTCGCCGCGGCGTCAGCGCGTCGCGACGGGCGAGGAAGCGTTTGATGAGCGTACGTTCGTCACCGGAGAGATATGCCGTCGGCGCGTACTCCGGCTCGTCGGCATCGCCCGCGACCAGCTCGGAGCGTGTCTCGAGATCGAAGGCGTCGTTTCGGACGCGCAGATCGAAGTAGTAGATCGCAAGCACTAAAGCGACGAAAGGCACGACGGCGATCCGCTCGATGGCGTCGAGCGAGACGGAGCCCACGGGCGAGTGGCTCAATCCCAGCAGCGTCGCTACGTTGACGATCGCCGAGGCGACGAAAGCGACCGCGCCGATCGAAAACGCGCAGAGAACGGCTCGGCCGAACTCGCCGCGATTGAAAACGCGCTCGAACGTCAGACGAAGGGCTTGCGCGGTCCCATCACCCTCGATGACGATCGCGTACAGGGCGCAAGCGCTGGTGAGAACGAGCAGCACGAGCGCAAAGACGATCGTGAAGATCACGCACGTCACCGCAAGCGGTGCGACCACCGGCAGCAAGGTTCTACCGGCGACTGCCACCATCATGAGCGGGACCAGGGAAACCGTTAGCAACACGGCGTACGCGACGATCGCGGCGATCAGCGCGAGAACGATCAGCGCGACGACCGACGGCCATCGACGCAACACCGCCCCGTAACACGCGCCGAACGCCACCGGCTGGTCGCGATAGATGAGCGCGACTCCGGCACCTACGGCGCTGGCCGCGAACGCCAGGAGCAGGTAGCTCACGAGTACCGAGGTCGCGATCAGCGCGATCGACGACGGCGCGAGGAGCGCCGGGAAGTGGCCCGCCGGAAAGCGTTCGGGGTGTCCCCAGATGCGAAGCGCTTCGTCGATCTCGGGCTGCTCGCGCAGCGCAACGAAATACTGCACGAACGCAACCGGCACGACCATCACGGCAACGATGCCCGCGAAAACCAGGAAGTTGCGCACGTAGAGCGCGATCGCACGGTCGAATATTTCGCCGAGCTTCAACGGCCGTAGCTCCATTGCTCGCGCCTTCGGGCCGGGGGGTTCGAATTCCACCAAGCGCAGCTCTATCAGCGGGCACAAAGGTGGCACTCGCGAAGATTCGCCGATGAGCGAGTGCATCGGTACGCTCGAAGCGGTGCGACGGTATCCGGTGAAGAGCCTACGCGGCGAAGCGCTCGACGCCGCGGCCGTTGGCGAGGGCGGGATTCCAGGCGATCGCGCCGGCGCGCTCTTCGTACGCACCGGGAATGCCCGAATCGGAAAGACGTATCGCGGAAAAGAGCACGATCGCTTGCACCTGCTCGACGATGTAGCTCTCGCGCGAGCATCAGCCGGCGCGCGCGGCGTCGAGGTCGAGTTTCGCCGAGGAGATCACTTCTTTGACGATGCGCCGATCTCACTGCTGATCGATCGTTGGCTCGACTCGTTAAATGAACATCTCGGCTATGTCGTAGAGTGGGAACGATTCCGTCCCAACTTCTTTGTGGTCGCATCGACCACGTTTGCGCTCGTGGAGCGCGAACTCGTCAACGCCGAGCTCCAACTTGGAGGCGTCGCGTTGCGCGTCCGGTCACCGATCGAGCGCTGCGTCACGACGACCTATCATCCGCAGGGAAAAGCGAGCGATCCCGAGATCCTTGCGTTCTTGGCGCAACAACGCGACACGTTGATGGGCGTTTATTGCGACGTGCTCGATCCGGGCATCGCGCGCATCGGGGATCAACTGAAGAGGCGCCGTAGGCCGGCGCCCCTTTCGCCCACACCCGGTGGAGCTAAAGCGTAGCGCACCGCAACGGCGCGGCTTCTAGTTCAGATGCATTAGACCGTTCGGCACTGCCGTTTGGAAGTGCCAATCGGCAGTCGCTACAGCGCGCGCCGGCCTTCCAGCGCTTTCGCGATGGTGACCTCATCGGCATAGTCGAGGTCGCCGCCGATCGGGAGCCCGTAGGCCAACCGCGTAACGGCGGCGCCCAGCGGTTGGAGCAGACGGGAGAGATAGAGCGCGGTCGCTTCACCCTCGGCGTTCGGATTCGTCGCTAAGATGATCTCGCGCGGCTCCTCGCGGCCGATACGTTCGATGAGTTCCTTGACGTGAAGCTGCGCGGGTCCGACGCCGTCCATCGGCGAGATCAACCCTCCGAGCACGTGGTAGCGCCCTTTAAAAGCTCCGGTGCGTTCGATTGCATACACGTCTTTCGCTTCCGCGACGACGCAGATCGTCACCGGATCGCGACGCTCGTCGGTGCAAAACTCGCACGGATCGGTTTCCGCAAGCGAATAGCAAATCGAGCAGAAGCGAACGTTGTCCTTAACCGCGAGAATTGCTTCGGCCAGGCTCTGTGCTTCGTGACGAGGTCGATTCAAAAGGTGGAAAACCAACCGCGCCGCGGTCTTCGGGCCAATCGTCGGCAACTTGCTGAGCTCGTTGATCAACGACGCGATGGGGCTTGCGACCCGTGTCACATCAAACCGGGGATGCGCATGCCTCCGGTCACCGAAGCCATTCGTTTTTGCGAGGCATCGTTCGCCTTCGAAAGGGCATCGTTAACCGCAGCGGTCACCAGATCTTCGAGCGTCTCGACGTCATCGGGATCGACGGCTTCTTTGTCGATCCTGACGCGCTTCACTCGCTGGTCGCAGCTTACGTCGACCGTTACCGTCCCGCCGGCGGCGCTTCCGCTGACGATGGTGTTCGCGAGCTCTTCTTGCGCCTTGGTCATCTCGGCCTGCATCTTCTTGACCTGAGCCATCAAATGAGCCTGATTCAATTTCTCGCTCCATTCATCAGCGTATGCGTTCGTTGGCGTAATCGAAGAGCGCGTCGGCGCCATCCTCATCGCGGGCATTTGCGGTCATCGAGGCAACGTTACCGGACGCTGAACCTCGCGACCGCCCGGCACTGCCGTCGACCCGCAGCGTCACCTTGAGTGGCACGCCAAGTACGTCGGCGATTGCCCGTTCGATAAGCGGTGCGTATTCGCGCAAGGCGTCGGCGCTCCACGTGTTGGGGAGCTTGAGCACGACGGCGTTGCCTTCGACCGCTTCGATTGCGGCGCGCGAAAGCGGGGCACGCAACGATTGTCGCTCGCCTTCGACTTTGCTGCATACGCTCTGCCAAGCGGCGCGCACTTTCTGTACGGAGATTTCGGCCGGAGCTTTCCGCGCGGTTTCGCCTTCGCCGCGGTTTCCGCCCGGCTGGGCCGGCGTCGCGCTATGGGCAGCCGGCGACCGCTCCTCGAGGAGCGCAACCCGCGCGGCGAGCGCTTCGAGCGTTGGATCTTCGCTCGCCAGCGTGAAGCGCAGGAGCGCCGTTTCGAGTTCGAGCCGCGCGTTGCCGCCCAAACGAGTCAGCGACAGCGCGTCACCAAAGGCGCGCAAGGCGCGAACGAGGGTTGCCTGTGAAAGGCCTTGAGCTTGCCGCGTGACGCGCTCGGCGTCCTCGGCCGCCAAGTCGCGCGCCAGAAGCGCCGGCTCGACCCGGGCGACCAGAAGATTGCGAAACGCCGCGATCAGCAACCGAATCAAGACTGCAAGATCGGCGCCCGCGTCGCTCGCCTCGGCGACCACGGCGAGGGCCCCCGCGCAATCGCGCGCGAGAATCGCGTCGACGAGTGCCCGCGCAAACGTCCGGCCCGTCGAACCAAACGCAAGGTCCAGCGTCTCGACCGTCGCCGCAGCACCCCCCGAAAAAGCGGCAAGCTGCTCGAGCATCGTCAGCGCATCGCGCAGGCCGCCGTCGGCCCGGTAGGCGATCGCAGCTAAGGCCGCTTCATCAACGGCGATCTTCTCCGCCCGCGCGATCTCTTTCATCTTTTCGATCATCACCGGAATGGCGATCCGGCGAAACGCGTAGCGCTGGCAGCGCGAGAGAATCGTGACCGGCAGACGCTCGGGCTCGGTGGTCGCTAGGATAAAAACGGCATGTGGGGGGGGCTCCTCGAGGGTCTTGAGAAAGGCGTTCGCTCCCTCCTTCGTGAGCATGTGCGCCTCGTCGATGATGTAGATCTTCATCCGCATCGTCGCCGGCGCAAACTTGACCGCATCGCGTAGTGCCCGAATTTCATCGATCCCGCGATTGCTCGCGGCATCGATCTCCAGCACGTCCAGGGCGGTACCCGCCAGCATCGCCCGACAATTCTCGCAGGTATTGTCGGGTACCGAGATCGGTCCGTTCACGCAGTCAATGCAGCGCGCCAGGATCTTAGCAGCCGAGGTCTTACCCGAACCGCGCGGTCCCGAAAAAAGGTAGGCGTGGGCAAGTTTTCCGCCGTCGATTGCGGCGGTAAGCGTGCGAACGACGGCGTCCTGCCCCACAAGCTCGGCAAACGTCAGGGGGCGCCAGGTACGGTAAAGGGACACGGCGGTCAAACTTTAGCAGGGCGTTTCGAGGCGCCTGCCGCAGGGTATGGTTGCAACGAAGTACCCTGGAGACCGGTTTATGGGAGTTGTTTCCCAGGCAGCGGTGCTTGGTCTAATTGTGGGATAAATAAGATACCCGTGGATTTGCGTGCAGCGCTTCGAGAAAAGTTCGGATTTGCCGGGTTTTACCCCGGCCAGGAAGAGGTTGTCTCGCGCGTTCTGCAAGGCCAAGATGCCCTTGCAATTCTGGCGACGGGAGCCGGGAAAAGCCTGACCTATCAGCTGCCGGCACTGTTGCTGCAAGGCACGACCATCGTCGTAAGCCCCCTGATCGCGCTGATGAAGGATCAGCTCGACATGTTACGCGATCGCGGCATCACCGATGTCGTGGCGCTCAACTCGACCCTCACCGAAGAGCAAGAGCTGCGGGCTCGCGAACGCATCCGGTCGGGAAAGGTTCGCATCGTCTACACGACCCCGGAGAAACTCGAGGACGATGGCTTTCTGCGGCTGCTTCAAAAGATCCAAGTGCCGCTCTTCGTCGTTGACGAGGCTCACTGTATCAGTCAGTGGGGTCACGATTTTCGCCCCGCGTACTTGGCACTCGGCGGCGTGATCGCAAAGCTCGGCCATCCGACGGTTCTGGCGCTAACCGCTACCGCAACGCCATCGGTGCGGGAAGACATTTTGCACCAGTTGGGCATCGATCACGTCAAGCCGATCGTCCGCGGATTCGACCGGCCCAATTTGATTTACGAAGCGCGCAAGGCCGATAAAGAAGCCGATAAGCTGAAGATCCTCACCTCGCTCTTCTCCGGCCGTGACGCACTCGACGGTACCGGAATCATCTACACGGCGACGATTAAAAACGCGCTCGAGGTTCAAAGTTACTTGCAGCGGGAGCTCGGAATTCCCGCAGCCGTTTACCACTCCAAACTTCATAAGGAAGACCGGACCTCCGTCCACAATTTATTTATGGACGAGGCGATTCGAGCGGTGGTCGCCACCAACGCGTTCGGCTTAGGAATCGACAAGCCCAACATACGCTTTGTCGTCCACTACGATCTGCCGGGCTCGCTCGAAGCGTACACGCAAGAGGCCGGACGCGCCGGACGCGATGGTCTTCCCTCGCGCTGTATCCTCATCTACCGCATGAGCGACACGCGCGTTCAAAACTACTTTCTCACCGGCAAATATCCCGACGTCGAAGAGGTGCAGCGAGTCTTCGGCACGATTGAAGTCTTCGGCGACCAGGCTGCCGGCGTTTCGATGATCGATCTGCGCAAGATCCTTCAGCTCCCGCTCACGAAGCTCAAAGTCATTCTCGCGCTGCTCAAGAAGTCGGGCTACATCGAACACGTCGGTAAGTCCGCCTACGGGCTGACCGAGGCGGTGCGCAAGCACCGGGACCTGATGCTCAATCTGGCGAACTATGAGACGAAGAAGTCGTACGATCAGAGCAAGCTCGCAATGATGTTGCAATACGCCGAGACCACGTCGTGCCGCCGCCGCTTCATCCTCAACTACTTCGGGGAGGATTTCGAGCAGAGGAACTGCGGCGCGTGCAACAGCTGCCTGCGGGCACGTCACTACGGTCGTGACGAGCGGGCCACCACGGGCGGCTTCAAGATCGCCGACGTCGTGCATCATGCTAAATTCGGGGTTGGAACCGTCGAACGCGCCGAGCGCGATCTTGTCACGGTCCTCTTCCCCAGTGTCGGGTATAAAACGCTGCTGGCGTCTGCGGTTACTCACGGCGGCGCCGAAGAGCAAATTGCGTAGGAGCCGCGCGGCTCCTACGCTCGTCTTCGCGGCGTTCGTCGCGCTCATCGCTGCCGCGCCCCCGTCGCCCTCACCCTCGCCATCTGCCACGCCCCCGTCATCGTCGCCCGCCCAGCCTGTACCGCCCGCAGGTAACACCGCGCCAACCCCAACCCAGCCTCCAATCACCGCAACGCCCGCGGAGGCGGAGGTTCCGGTCGGCTCGGAGGTGGACGTCGCAGTAGGATCGGCAATTAGCCCGCTCGCGGCAGTGGTTCGCGATCCTTCGCTCGCGTCGGTGACGATCGATCAAAGCTCGCAGCGTATAACCATTAGCGGAAAGGCTCCCGGCGCGACGGTCGTGACCGTGACCGACGTGCGCGGCCTGCGGCGCGATATCCCGGTCACCATCGCCTATTACGCCGGTGCGATCGCACCGCACGTTTCGCTCATGCTCACCGGCGATCCGGCTTCGGCCGATTTCGTGCGCGAGCAAGTCGCGCGCGCGGTCAGAGAGGCAACCCAGCTACGGTCGGGCGCACAGGCCATTGTGAGTTCCGACGACGTTTCGTTCCGGGGCGTACTCAATCAGGACGACGTGGCTTCTTTCGACGTCCCCGTCTTGATTCAGGGGAACAACCTCCTCGAAGTCGACGGCAAGACCCACGTCGACGTGCAGAACGTCGCCGTGCCGCGGATTTCGCCCGACTCGTTGATGGTTAGCGACTACCCCGAACGTTTGACGGAGAACGGCATGCTCTTCACGGCCGATCTGCGTTCCGAACAACCGTCGCGCTTTCTCTACTTCCACTACAACCCGCCCGGCCAACCGAGCCGCCGCATCGTCCTGCGCGCACAGAATCTTTCGCGCGAACCGTCAATTGTCCAGTTCATCAGCGGCCGCGGCGGTCCGTCACCCAACGAGATGGAGGTCGGCCACACGGCCACCAAACGCTTTCTCGTGAACGTCGTGCAGAACCAGGGCCGGTTGCTGACGCTTGCCGGCAACAGCACGACGGAGATCGTCGTGCAAGATCTTCCTCCCGGTAACATCGTCTGCAACTTGCTGCAACTGCGCGTGCTCTCCGGCGGCAACGTGCACTTGACGCTTTTCGCTCAAAATGCCGACGAAAGCCCCGACGCCGAGATTGCGAGCGCCGAGCTCTTGGAAGCGACGCACCAGCACGCACGCGGCATCTATCCGATCGCCGAGTTTCACTTCGCTTCGGAGTGGAAGGTAAACGGCGAATATCTCGAGTTACCGGTCGGCGAACTGCCGCTTCCGAACAATCTTCGCGGTCAAGCGCTGCGTGGGGATTACGGCGTCTTGCAATCGTTCGTCGTCAACGTCGCAAACCCGCAGGCGTCGCCCCAAGCGGTCGCGGTCTACGAGAATCCGCGCGGTGGACGTTCGACCGGCACGTATCTGATCGACGGCGTCTTAGTGCAGTCGCACCAGGTGCCACCATATTCACGCTACAAGGTGCGGCAGTACGTCGTTCCGGCACACGGCTTTGTTCGCATCACCATCGTCACGATGCCCGAAGCAGGGTCGAGTCTGCCGCTGCGCCTGATCTTCGCGCCCGACGACGGAAGCGTCTCGCCGTCTGCACCTGGCTCACCGATCTACTGAGGCTGCGTAGACTGCCTGCATCCGTCGCGCGCTTTCGTCCCACGAAAATCGAGCGATAGCAGCGCCGCGCACTCGCGCGGCACGAGCATCGCCGTCGCCGCGCAACGCACCTTCGATCGCCGCGGCCCATGCCGGCACGTCGTCCACCGCAACGCTCGGCGCGTCGCCGCCGGCGACTTCGGGCAGTGAACTCCGGTCAGAGACGATGCACGGCAAGCCCGCACAGAGTGCCTGCGCGGCGGCGTACCCGAAACCTTCGTAACGCGACGGCACCGCCGCCACTGCGCTGCTCGCATAGAGCCCGAGCAACTGCTCGCGTGGGACGTAACCGCGTATCTCGAAGCGATTCGCGACATTCAAACGCCGCGCGAGCTGCGCGCACTCGTCCGCATACGGCGTCAACGGCCCAATCGCAATCACACGCGCACGTTTGACCAGCGCGAGCGCACGAACGAGCACCTCCAGGTTCTTGCGGCGCTCGACCGTTCCGACTGCAAGAACCGTTTGCCCGTCCCCGCGCCAACGCTCGATCGCGGCGAAGTCGGCAGCGACGCCCGGATAGACGACGCTCACGCGCTCGGGCTCGAAGTGGTCGATCAGGCGCAGCAGTTCTTGACGGGAGAACTCGGAGTCCGCAACGACCTGAACCGCGCGGCGATATCGCCCCAGCGAAAACCGTCCGAAATAGTAACGAGCGTAGGCCGGCGCATGGGCCTGCGCTTGATGCCAGGCAAGGTCGTGAACGGTGACGACGATCGGGAGCCGGCTCGCCAACGGTACCGTCCCGGCCGCGCAGTGCAGCACGTCGGCCCCGCTCGAACGCGCGCGCCGCGGCAAAAGCACCTGATCCCACCAGACGCGCCGGTCGAATCGCCATGGATCGAGCCCCGGTTCGCGCAGCTCGACGACGTCGGCGCCGCGTTCGTGCAACGAGCGCGCCAACCCGCGGACGTACTCGCCGATTCCGGTCGCCGTACCAACGGTCAGTTGCGCGTCAAGCGCAACCCTCACCGCAGATCGCGTTCCAACGCGCGAACCATGAGCGCCAATGGATCGAGCGCTCGCGCGCGGCTCAAGTACGCAGTAGCGGCGGTTCGGTCGCCGTTCTCCCATGCCACGACGCCTTGCCCCGCAATCGCGTCGGCGCTAGCGGGATCGATCTCGACCCCCTGCGCGAAGAGCGCGGCGGCGCGACGACGATCGCCGAGAAGATCGGCCTGGTTGGCGGCCGAGATGACGTAACGCTCTGAGAGCGGCGCAAGGCTAACGGCCGCTTCGAACGCGCGTAAGCCCCGCTCAAGCCAGGCACGTTGGCGAGCGCTTCCCGAAACTTGCCGCCAGGCTTCGCGATTTGCCAGTAGCCCCAGGCGCCAATACGTCTCCGCGACGGCGTCGGGATGCGTTCCGCTGCGGGCAAGCCGGGTTTGCAGCAAGCGTTCGAGCTCGTATCCCGCCGCCGGATCGCGCGCGGCCAGGGCCTCCGCCGCGGACTCGACCGCCGCGGGATCCGGCGCCGCAAGAAAATATTCGCGTGCGAGCGCAGCCTGCCCGCGGGTCAACGC
>JBARKF010000293.1:0-23055 GCA_049800655.1 Candidatus Cybelea sp. | reverse complement strand
CACGCAAGCGCCGCAGCGCAAAGTAGTGAAAATCCGAGAATAGGACGTTGCATCGAGCGTACTCCTTATAGCAGCGAGCGACTACAATAAACTTAGAACGGAAAATCTGCTTGGGTCAGACCGACATTGGTTTTCAAGTCGCTGACCGTTTCGTCGAGTACGATCTGCGAGCCCTCGTACATGATTTGGCGGACCGGCCAATGAGTCTCTCTCGAGAGGTAGAGGATCTGCTCGGTCACGCCGGCGTTCGCGCTTGGATCGGATGGCTTGAGGTCGAGACGATCCGTTTGAATGCCGCCGGCCTTGCCGCCCTCGGTCTGCGTGAGCTTACCGGGAATCGTGGCGTAGTTCTCCACGATGCGCTGCAAGAGGCCATCGGGAATAGTTACGCCGCGCAGCGAGACGGCCCGCGGATCGTTGACGTCGACCTTCCGATGAAAGCCGGAGAGGATGCCGCCTTGGTGGCCGCTGATCTGATCGCCGCCGGCCCAAACGCCGCCCGATCCCTTGCCGTCGCCGTCGAGAATGAGCGTCCTGGCGTAGTGCGGTTTCATGAACGAGTACTGATAGACGCGATCCTGTGTTTGCGTACCCTTCGCCTCGTGGACGTGCAGCACGCACGTGTAATCGTTGATGGCGGCGAAAGCCTGATTGAATGCGGTGATCGCCGGGGCCGTGTTTGCCGCGAGCGCTCCCACACTTGGCCAGAGCAGCGCCGTGAGGCCGGCGACGACCGCACCCCAAAACGATAATCCGCGTCGCAATTTCACGATCTCTCTCCCTCGTACGTTAAGCCGGATTCGAACTCGATTGTGCGCTCTCGTCGATGAGCAGCGTTCCGTGCTTGCCTTCGACGCCGATGAGCACATCGCATTTTGCGTCGGCAGCGATCTCCTCGATCGTGCGGCCGAGCGGTGCGCCGCTGTACTTCCCTTCACGAAACGAACCGAGAATGATCATGTTCGCTTTTTCGCGCTTTGCGACGTCGAGAACCGCTTGTTTCGTCGAGCGAGCCTTAATCGTTTCGGTTCGAATCGTTACGTTGCTCGCGTTGGCGATCGTTTCGGCCGCGCCGAGCGCGTCGAGCGCGGCGCGCTCCTCGAAGGGCATTTCGGCATCGGGTGGCAGCGTGTACGGTACTTCGATGACGTAGAGTGCGAGCAGCTCGGAGCGTTCGCCCCGCGCCAGCTTTGCGGCGAGCGCCATCATGTGCGCCGATTCGATCTCGGGCGAAAAGGCCACGATGAGACTGCCGACCATTCGCTCGAGCTCGCTTTCGGCTTGCGCCGCGATGCGCTGCACGTAAGAGGGAGCCGGGTGCAGCATCCACCACAACGTCGCGCCAACGGTGCCGGCGATAAAGAGCGCGGCGAGCGCTCCCGCGAGCGTAACGTGGACGTCGCTTGAAAGCGAGATCAACGAGCCCCTCGTCGAATGCGCAGGATCAGCGAGATCCGGTGTGCGCCAAGCGCAATCATCGCGCCGGCAAGCACGACGCCCGGCAGAATCGCGAATCCGGCGCTGCGCGATCGGAGCATCTCGGCGAGGATGAAGATGCCACATAGGATCATCAGAACCGCTAGAACTGCGCGCAGTTGTAACATGCGCTATGTCCGCGCCGCCTGTCGCTGCTCGCTGGCCTTGAGATTTGCGATATACTGGTCCATCAACTCGAGTTCGCCCGAGCGGCGCAAGATGTCGATCTGCACGGTGCGCCAATCCCTGCGCTGCGAGCCGAGGATCGGTAAGCGACGGTGGCGGCGGTAGACGAGGTAGAGGATGAGACCGAGCAGCAACCAAGTGGGCCCGAAGACTCGGCCGAGAGGGTGCGTGAAGAGCGTAAAGATCAGAATCGAAAAGATGCCGATGAAACCGATGATCGCGATAACGGGAAAATCGACGCGTTCGCCGCGGAAGCGCATCGGGATGTTCAACGGGATCTTGAACTTGCGCGGGCTCAAGGGGTCGGTCAGGCGCAACCCGATCAACCCAAGGAACACGAACGAGTAGCTAGTCGCGGCGCCAAAGGCATAGAGATCGGCGAGAAACTCGAGACCGTTCTCGCCGCGGAAGAAGTGCGCGTAGGGTCCGGCGAGTGCCCGATAGAGGCCGGGGCCCGCCGCGAAGAGCAGTTCGATCACCGCGACGGTCGAGAAGAAGACGATCGATATTACGGGCGTGCGAAATTTTGGGTGGACGCGCTGAAAGAGCGACGGCAGCAGGTTGCTCGTGCTCATTGCGTAAGCGATTCGCGAACTGCCGAAAACGCCCGAGTTCGAGGAAATCAGCAGCAGGACGGCGCCAAGAACCGGGACGTAGAGCGCCGCGATCGCTCCCCAGAACGGCACCTGCTCTGCCAGCAGCGCGACTGCCTTCCCTTGATTATCGGCATTGTTCGGGAAGATTTGCCAGAACTGCATGTGGTGACCGGCGGCGTCGGTAATCGGATGCCAGGGCTGCAGGCCCAGCGCGAGATTCGAATAGGCGAGCGCAAAGATGAGGATCGTGAGAATTAGTGCGATCGAAGTTCGCGGGATGATCGACGCCGGACGTTGCGTCTCCTGTGCGGCTTGCGAGATCGACTCCAGCCCGACGAACGAAACGATCGCGAGCGATGTTCCCAGCATGAGCGCATAGGGTGTCGGCCAGTTGAACTGCATCGCGTGAATCAGAAGATGCGGACGAAACGCGAAGAGAAATCCAAAACAGAGAATTAACGTCTCGCTCAGGACGTCGAGCGCGGAAACGACGCCGTTAAACGCGGTGCTCTCACGAACGCCGACGACGTTGAGCAGGCAGAGTCCTAAAACCAATCCGAGCACGACCGAAAAATGCAGCCAGGGGTGGACCGAGTTGACGAGCGCCGGTATCAGCTGGCTCATGTAATCGACCGAGCTCCACGCAAAGAGCGTCACGTCGATTGTAAAATCGAGCAGCACGGCCCATCCCGCGATGAAACCAAAGAAATCGCCGAGCCCACGCATCACGAAGTATTGACCGCCGCCGGCGACGGGATACGTTGCCGCAAGTTCGGTATACGCCAGGCCGATGCAGACGTAGACGACGCCCGCGAACAGGAACGCAACGTTCGACGCTCCGGCTGCCCACGCAAGCACGAGCCCGAGACCGACGAAGATATCGGCGCCGACGTCGGAGTATCCCCACGAGAACGAGCCCCACGGCGTGACGCTCCGGCGCAGCTCCGGTTTTGCGCTCTTGGCGTGCGCGGCCACTATGCTGCGGTCACTTAGAATGCGTTGCGATGCAAGCTTACCCGCGCGCCATCGAGCGTGACCACGTCGAAGCGCAGCTTCGCGGACGGTGCCACGATCTGCGCGTAATCGGCCGCGATCCGGCGGAGCGTTGCGCGTTTTCGAGCGTTGACGGCGCGCAACGCGGAGCCGAACGTTCGGGTATCACGGCGTTTTACTTCGACGATGACGAGCGTCGGCCCGTCAAGACAGACCGCATCGATCTCGCCGCCCGGAACGCGAACGTTACGTGCCAGCACGCGATACCCGCAATCGGCGAGAAACTCGCTCGCGCGATCCTCGCCGAGCCGGCCCTTCGCGGCGTTATCCGACGGATGCTTCAAAAGCCTCTACCGAATCGAAACCGAGCGCGAGCTGGGCATCGCGCACGCGCGCCCAATTCGCCCGGTGATGGACGCACGGCCCATGCGTCCGCAACGCTTCCAGGTGATACGGCGTCGAATATCCTTTGTGCAGCGCGAAACCATAACGAGCATCTTGCCGGTCGAGCTCGACCATGAGCGCGTCGCGATGCACCTTCGCAACGATTGAAGCAGCTGCCACGACCGCACAGCGCGCGTCGCCGTGAATCAACGGTTCCTGCGGACCGGCAAACGATCGGATCCGAACCGCGTCGGTGATCAGGTACTCCGGCAACGCGGGAAGCGCCGCAATGGCGCGTTCCATCGCCAAAATGCTCGCCCAATAGATGTTCAGACGATCTATTTCGGCGACGCACGCGCTGCCGACGGCCCACGCCGCGGCACGCACTTTGACGATTTCGGCGATTTCCAAACGCAGGTCCGCGCGTACGAGCTTAGAGTCGTTGAGGCCTTTGATGAAGAGCGGTTCCGTGGCGACGACACAGGCCGCTACCACGGGTCCGGCGAGCGGGCCGCGCCCGACCTCGTCAATCCCGGCGACGTACGAGAACCCTCGCGTACGCGCCGCCACTTCAAACCGGTGAAGACGATGCAGCCGCCGGCGTTCGCGCTCGTACGCGCTCTTGGTCTTACGCTGCTTCGGCGTCATCGGGAAACTCCAATGAAATTCGTCCGAAAGCGCCTTCGTTGAAGGCACGCAGGTACGACTGCGCCGCGTTGTGATAATCGGGCTCGCCGCCGCGGCGGAGAAAGCCGCGCTGTGCTGCGAAGGTCTGCAAGTCGGGCACCGCCGTTCGCGGACGGCGAGCGACGAGCCAGCTGTGGAACGCCGCGGCAACCTCTTGCGGATCGTAGCGATCGTGCGGCACCGCACCGCAGATCGCGAGCTTCCATTGGGCTGCCCCATCCGGGATTTTCGGCGGTAGAACGCCGGGTGAATCCATCAACTCGACGTTCGGCGCGAGCCGAAACCATTGCGGGTGCCGTGTAACGCCGGCACGACTTTCCGTTTTTGCAGCCGCGCGCCCGAGCAGCGCGTTGACGATCGTAGACTTTCCCGAGTTGGGCACGCCGACGATCATCGCGCGGGAAATGCCGGCGGCGTTTTGCCGCTGCCGCGACGCATCCCGTATCGCAACTGCGATGCGCGCGACGCTTCCGCGAACGCGGCCGTCGACGGCGAGCGCCGGCGAGCCTTCGTCCAAGAGCCGGCGGAGCCAGCGCTTCGTCGTCGCCGGATCGGCGAGATCCTCGCGGTTGAGTACGACGACGCGCGTTCGTTTGGTCGCCATCTCGTCAAGCAGCGGATTACGCCCGCTCCCAGCGATGCGGGCATCGACAACCTCGACGATGATATCGACGGCATGCAGGAACTCACGGATCTGACGAACCGCCTTTGCCATATGCCCCGGATACCACGCAACTTGCCGCTCCAACGTCTTACCTTAGTAGCTCCCGCGTTGGCGCGAAGGGCGTCATAGGCCACCGAGCATGTGCGGCGGCCAGACTCCGGCGATGGCGCGCCCGATCAACCGATCGTCGCCGACCGGCCCGAAGAAACGCGAGTCCTCGCTCTCGGCGCGATTGTCTCCGAGCACGTAAACCGACGCCGGCGGTACCAAGAGCTGTGCGAAGCTCCGCCCGTCGGCATGCGCAACGTAGGGCTCCTCGAGTCTGGCGCCATTGATATAGACTTGTCCGCGGTCGATTCGAATGCGGTCGCCGGGAAGACCGATGACGCGCTTGATGAAGACGGTCCGCGCGTCGCCTTCATGCCGGAAAGCCACGATCTCACCGCGATGCGGGACACCGATTCGATACGCAAACGTGTTGATCAGAACGTACTCGCCGGAGCGGATATAGGGCTCCATCGAAAGACCGGCGACTTGCGGAAGGCGGACGAAGAAGGCGGCGACGATGACGGCGAGCAGCGCCAGCTGCAGGGCCAGGTTCGCTACGGATCGCCGTCGCAAGAAGCGGACCACGCGCTTCGATTTCGCTCAGGCGCTTAGAGAATCTTGGCTTGCGCGGGTGGCCAGAAAATGAGAAAGGCCCGGCCGGTGAAGCCGGCCGCAGCGCCGGCCCGCGGACCACTCGCGAAACGGCCGGCATCTTGTGCGAATCCCCAGATATGCGAGTCCTCCGAATCGTTGCGGTTATCGCCGAGCATGATGTAGCAGTTCGGCGGAATGCGATTGGGCGCAAGCCAGCGCGATCTCGGCGGAATGTTGGCGTCGCTCGGATCGACGCGCTGCCAGCCCGCGCCGTAACTGACGTAGATGCCGTAGTTTCGGACCTCGAGGCCATAGGCGGGCTTTTCGGCGACGTACGGCTCGCTCAGCTGCGTGCCGTTGAGGTAGACGCTGCCGCCGGCGACGCGTAAGGTGTCGCCGGGACGACCGATGACGCGCTTGATGAAGTCGTCGGGCGTGGGGACGGGCGGCGGAAAGACGACGATCTCGCCCTCCCTCGGAGCGCGGAAGCGGTACTCAAACTTGTCCACCAGCAAGACGTCGTGGATCTGGAGCGTCGGCAGCATCGAGCCGGACGGAATGTAGTAGGTTCTCGCCACGAACGTGATGAGGACCCACGCCGCAAGTCCGGCGACGATAAAGGGATCGAGAAACTCTCGCGCGATCGCGGTACTCCGCCCGGAAGAGCCGGCGACGACGGGTCGCAGCGAAAGGATCAGGCGCGCGACTCCGATCACCGCAACGATGGATAGCAGCTCGTAGGGCGTCATACGCTTGCTATTTCGCCGGTACGCGCAGACGGTTCAGCGGCCAGAGAATCAGGAACGCCCTTCCGATGAAGCGTGCGTGCTCGCCAGTTGCCGCCAGCGGGCCCGCGGCAAAGGCGCCGCTCGTTTGGGCAAAACCCCAGACGTGCGAGTCGTCGGAATAGTTCCGATTGTCGCCGAGCACGAAGTAAAAGCCCGATGGAACTCGGTCGGCTGCCTGCCACAAGCGCGGCGCCGGCACGTTCGCGGTGCGTGGATCGAGCGGCTTTCCGTTGACGTAGATGCCAAACTTTCGAATCGATAAGTCGTAGTTCGGCGGCTGATTTTCGTACGGCTCGTGGATCGGCTTGCCGTCTCGATAGACGATGCCGTTCGAGATGGTAATTGAATCGCCTGGGGTACCGATGACGCGTTTGACGAAGTCGCTGCCGCCCGATGGCACCGGCGGCGTAAAAACCGCAAGGTCGCCCGCGGCGGGCGGATGCAGGCGATAGGCGATCTCGTCGACGAGCACGACGTCGCCGACCTGTAGCGTCGGAACCATCGAGACCGACGGAATATAGAACGTCCGGATGACGAAGGTGATCAAGAAGAGCGCGACCAGCCCCGCAATAATCAACCCGTCGAGGTAGCCGCGGATTGCGGGCTTGGCGGAGAATGCAACGCGCGCGATGCCCAGAACGCAAAGAAGCCCGACGAGCTGCAGCGGTGTCAGAGCGCGCTTCTAATTCCCCTTGGCCTTTTTTTCCTTGATTCGTGCGGCTTTGCCGACCTTCTCGCTGAGGTAGTAGAGGCGGCTGCGCGAGACGATGCCGCGTTTGCCGACTTCGATTCGCTCCACCCGAGGGCTCTGCAAGAGGAACGTCTTTTCCACACCAACACCGTGGGCGATGCGGCGAACGGTAATCGACTCAGCCGCGCCCCCGCCTTTACGCACGATCACCACGCCTTCGAACATCTGGGTGCGCTCTTTGCCGCCCTCGACGACCTTGGAGTAGACCTTCACGGTATCCCCGGCGCGGAATTGGGGGACTCCGTCCTTCAGTTGATCGCGATTGAGTGCGTCTACAACGTTCATAATCTCTCTATGCCAAAGGAAAGGACAACGAATAGCCGGGCGCGGAGCCCGGCAGAACCACCGTATCCTATCACGGGGCTTCCTCGCCACGCAAGGCGGCATCCTTGAGAAGGTCCCGCCTGCGCGCAGCCGTTCGAAGCCTGGATTGCTCCCTTCGCCACTCCGCGATCTTGGCGTGATCGCCCGAGAGCAAGACGGGCGGCACGTCGATCCCGCGGAAACTTGCCGGCCGCGTATAGCTTGGGTAGTCGAGGGCGCCGGCGGCAAACGACTCGCTCTCGAGCGACTCGGGCCGAAGCGTTCCTGCGAGCAAGCGGACCGTGGCGTCCATAAAGGCGAGGGCAGGGATCTCGCCTCCGGTCAGCACGAAGTCCCCGAGCGATCGCTCCTCGATTTCGTAGAGCCGGCCGAGGCGATCGTCGATGCCTTCGTAGTGGCCGCAGACGACGATCAGGCGATCCATCGTCCCCCAACGAGCAGCATCCGCATGGACGAATCGAGCTCCGCCGGCGCTTGGGACGACGATTACCCGGCGCTCCGTACCGGCATCGCGCGTGATTGCGTCGAGGACACGGGCGATCGGCTCGATGCGCAACACCATTCCCGCGCCGCCACCGAAAGGCGCGTCGTCCGCGCGCTCCCCCGCGGTGAGCTCGTCGAGCAAATGGTGATAGCGCACGCTTGCCACGCCGCGCTCAACGGCCCGGCCCACGACCGAGAGGCCGACGAACGGAGCGAAGAGTTCAGGGAAGAGCGTGACGATGTCGATCGTGAACATGGAAGGAGCGTGTTTCAGGATGATGGCCGATTTACTTGCGCGCTACGCGCGCTCGAGCAGCGTGACTTCTTCGCCGCCGATCGTGGCTTTTCCGACGCGCTCGCACGCTGCCGCCTCAGCTCCTCGGAGCTGGCGTTCGCTCTCAACAAACGCGGGGTTGCGCGCGTCGGATTGGGTCAGCGCGACCTTGCCCGCGCCGACTTTAGCGCAGCGCTCGAGGCGGTGCCCCGCTTTGCCCCGGCCCTAGCGAACCTTGGAAATCTGCTCCTCGACGCAGACGACGTCGACGCGGCGATCGAGTGCTACGAGAGCGCAATCGCGGCCGATCCCGACTACGCCGTAGCCTACCTCAATCTGAGCGTCGCATACAAGCGCTGCGGCCGTATTGCCGACGCGGTGCGCGCGCTGCGTCGGTCGCAGCGGATCGAGGCGCGCGCTGCCGCTAGCGCGGCGAGTTTTTGGCGGCCGGCTCGACGCCGGTGATCTCTTCGAGATACTCGAAGAGCTGCGGCAACGTGATCTTTTCGAGTGCCGTGCGTTCGTGAATCGTGCTGCCGTCCTCGCCCTCGTCGCGGATGTAACAACGCGTCTCAATGCCTTCAGGCTCGCCGCTAATGAAGGAAACGGCGAAACCGCGTCCCGGCATCTCGTCGTAAATCCGCATGGTCTGCGGGTTAAGAATCTCGATCGTATGCGAGGGGCAGTTCGCGTCGAAGAAGAGGATCTTGAGATGTTCGAAGTTCGTGACTTCGATTAGCCCAACCACGAAGACGTTCTTCGTCGAAAGGAATTCGTGACCGCGTTTGCTGCGGCTCGAGACTTCATAGAAGACGCGGTGCGCAACGAACCGGTTGAGGATCTTTCGCAGGGTCGCCAGCGAAGCGAGCGTTTCGGTGCGGTTGCCGCGTGTGTAAATGATCTTCACGGGCGGGTCCTGATGCTTGCACGGCTGCACAGGGAAGCCCTCCTGGCCAAGCGGCGGAAGTCACGCTGCGCGGCCGAAAGAGAGCATCCTTAGCCGATGTTTTCCTTACCCGACATCCTCGTCGTCTCGGTCTTGGCGCTGTTGCTTTTCGGGCCGGAGCGCCTGCCGAAAGTCATGCGGCAAGCCGGTCGCTTCATGCGTGACGTACAAAACACGTCCCACTCCTTTATCGCCGAGATGGAACGTGCGGCCGACGTGCCGGATCCGCTCCCGCCGCCTCGTCCCGAACCTCCCGAAGAGGCTAAATATTGAAGTTCCGGCGGATTTCGCTGATTCGCTCTTGGAGCAGTGCCCGGGCTTGAGCGTGCAGCCGCTGCTTTTGCTCGTCGGGCAGGCGGCGATAAACCAAGTAGCCTGCCGCCGAAAGTAATCCACCCAGAACGCCCACGAGAACGACTTTGCCCGCGTCGCCGGCATCATCGCCGTTTGGCGCAGGCTTCTCTCCGTGGGAGCTTTGGTAG
The DNA here is from genome assembly GCA_049800655.1 of Candidatus Cybelea sp. Lineage (GTDB taxonomy): Bacteria > Vulcanimicrobiota > Vulcanimicrobiia > Vulcanimicrobiales > Vulcanimicrobiaceae > Cybelea. The sequence goes on along the minus strand of JBARKF010000293.1, from coordinate 13,379 downwards.
CCGTTGGCCGGGGTGGTACTCGACCAGGGCTGGTCGGGCGGCGTGGTGCGGAAACTCTCAGACATCGTCGGTCCTCCTTAGCTGTGCCGGCTTTTTTACCCGTTTCAGGCGAACGTGTTTCGGAAAGCGTTCCGCGATCTGTTCGACGGCCAGTTCGGCGGTCGCGACGATCGCCCGCACGCTCTCCCAATCCCGTTGATCTTCGCGCCAGACGATCTCGAGGGTGCCGGAGCGCTGTTGCGAGATCAGGTCCGCCTTGGCATATTCTGCCAGACCGAGCGCGGCCGCCTGAAGAATCGCCGAGACGGCCGCGCAAACCACGTCTTCGCCATGCTCGGCAAAGTCAGCGTGCCCGCGCGCGGCGAAGGCCGAGAAACGGCCGTGGCGGTCACGATAGAAAGTGACCTGCAGCATTGCGCCGATGTGGAGCTACGGAAGCGTGATCTTCGTGATCTTGACTTCAGCGTAGGGCTGGCGATGGCCGTTGAGCTTGCGCACGCGTTTCTTGGGCTTGTAGCGAAAAACCAGGATCTTCTTATCCTTGGCCTGGCGCAGGACCGTGCCGGAGACGAGGGCACCGTCGACCGTGGGCGTGCCGATCTTGAGGTCTTCGCCGCTGCCGGCCGCGATCACGCGGTCGAAGGTGACATCCGAGCCCACTTCGCTGGCGACCAGGTCGCAGCGGATAACGTCGCCTTCGGCGACTCGATACTGCTTGCCGCCGGATTCGATGATCGCGTACATAACCTTCGGTACGATACCAGGCAGCGCGGCTGTCGTCAACGAGAGCGGCCCGCGAGCCCTCTTGACGCGAGCTCTTACGATGTGATACTACAGAGTAGTCTATGAAACAGATTACTCTAGAAGCGCGGCCCCTAGCGTCCTCCACGTCGTTCTGTTCGGGTAGGCTGCTGGCAACTTGGGGCCTTTACGGCGTTGCGATGTGGCTGGTTTCGGACCTCGCGGGGCCCAGCCTCGGGGGGCAAGTGGTCGCATGGCTTATCGCGCTGGTTATCGCCGGCCGCATGCTCAACCGCGTCACGAAGTTTTGAAGATGGAACCGATCGATTCCGCAGAGGCGCGAAACCATCTCGAGCTGGTCGAGCGAATTCTCGCCGAGTCGCAGCCCCGGCTCTGTTCCGGCGGCGAGTATTTCGTCGTCTGGGGCATCGGCTCGGCCTTCGTCCCGGTACTCTTTCAACTCGTTGACAACGGCATTCTTTCTGCCCCGGCACTTTGGTCCGCGCCCGTCGTGCTTCTCGCATGCGCCGTTTTCTCGGTGATACGCGGCCGGCTAACGCGGCGCGAGTTGCGCCGAGCTTCGCTCGTGCAGCGCGAGTTCTTCAACGTCCTTTGGCTGACGATCGGCCTCGCGTTCGTCGTCAACGTCGCCGCCTACCGGATCTTCAGCGGAGCGGCCGCGGCCGCCATTTGGAGCGTTGCCGAAGCGATCGTTCTGCTGTACATCGGCATGCACGGAAATCGGCGCGCTCAGATCGCCGGAGTCGTCGTCGTCGTTTCGTTGATCGCTGCTAACTTCGCGCCGCCGCCTATCGTCGGCTACGTTTTGGGAGCCGGCATGCTTGTCGGTTACGCCGGATTCGGCCTGAGCGAGTTGCTCGCTCGCGACTGAATGGATGAGTTGTTGCTCTCCAAAGTTCGGCTTGGGGTCGTGGCGGAGCTGTTAAACTACGATTGGGTAGCGTTTTCGGAGCTGGCGCGCGCGCTCGATGTCAGCCATGGCAATCTCGGCGCCCACTTGGCCAAGCTGATCGACGCCGGCTATGTGGCGGAGGAAAAATCGTTCGTCAACCGCCGGCCCTTGACGCGCTATCGATTGACCCAAGCCGGGCGCGAAGCGTTCGCCGCGCACGTCGCGCAGCTGCAGGCGCTGCTAAGAACCACGAGATGAGTTGAAACACGCGGCAAGCTCGTACGCGGCGCGCAATCCGTCATCGAAGGCGCGCACCGCGTTGAGCTCGCTCGCATCTTTCGCGCCGCCGACGACGCGAAACGGAACGCCGAGCGCGCGAATCGGCTCGAGAAGCGCGTCGTTGCGTTCCTGCCCGGCGGCGATCACGACGGTATCCACCGCGATCGTGCGTGAGTCGCCGTCGGCGCCGCGTACGCGGATGCCGTCCGCTCCGATCGCTTCATAGCTCACGTTCGGAAGGGTTTCGACGCCGGCTGCCCGGAGCGCGCGCAGCACCGCCCAGCGCGTCGTCTTGCCGATGCCTTCACCAATCGTCGTGCCGCGGCGCATCAGTGCGATGTGCTTGCGGCCGGTCACGAGCAGCGTGCCGTCGGATGGCGCAGCCAAGCCCTGCTCGTAGAGAAATCGCGTGCTTTCATCGGCATCGGTTTCGCCGAAACTTAAAAAATGCGCGAGGTCGACGCCGATTCCGCCGGCGCCGACGATCCCGACTCGCTCGCCGACGCTGCCGTCGCGCAGCAGTACGTCGGCGTACGAAACCACGTGGGGGAGGTCGCTGCCGGGAATCGAGATGCTGCGGGGGACGACGCCGGCTGCGAGTACGATGCCGTCGAAGCCGCGGAGCACCGACGCATCGGCAACGGGAGCAGCGAGACGTATGTCGACGCCCAAGCGCGCGAGCTCGTTGGTGAAGTAGCGAATCGTCTCGTTGAAATCGCGCTTGCCGGGAATGCGCCGCGCCATGCGAAACTGGCCGCCGAGCTCGTCCGCCGCCTCAAAGAGCACGACGCGATGACCGAGTTCGGCGAGGGCACGGGCGCTCTCCATCCCGGCCGGGCCGCCGCCGATCACCGCAAACCGGCGGCCGGTGCGCGCCGGAGCAGGGCGTTGCGGAAACTCAAGCTCGCGCCCGGCGCGCGGGTTCACCATGCACGAGACGGGTGCATCGAGCAGCGAGCGGTCGATGCAGGCTTGATTGCAGGCGATGCAGGTGTTGACGAATCTCGCTTCGCCGCGCGCCGCCTTGGCAACGATCCGCGCATCGGCCAAGAACGGTCGCGCCATCGAGATGAAATCGACGCTTCCCGCCGCGAGCACCGCATCGGCGGCCGCGAGCGCGTTGATGCGATTGCTCGCGATCACTGCAAGCTTGCCGACGGCCGCCTTGACCGCCGCGGCGTAGCGCACCCAGATGCCGCTGGGCACCAGGTGTTGAACCGTCGGAATCGCCGACTCGTGCCAGCCGATGCCGACGTTGAGCGCGTCGACGCCGTCGGCTGCGAGTGCTCGCGCGAACGTCAGCGTCTCTTGAGGGCTCGTTGAGTTCGGCATCAGATCCAAGCCGGAGATGCGAAAGACGACCGGAAAATCGCTGCCCACGCTTGCGCGAATGGCGCGCAGCACCGCACGCGGAAAATGCATGCGCCGCTCGAAATCGCCGCCCCACTCGTCGTCGCGCCGGTTCGTCACCGGCGAGAGAAACTGATTGATGAGGTATCCCTCGGACGCCATCACTTCGACGGCGTCGTAGCCAAGCTCGCGCGCACGGGCGGCCCCCGTCGCAAAGTCGCGAATCGTGTCGAGGATTTCGGGCATCGTCAGCGCGTGCGGCGGATCGGGCGAGAAGCGCGACGGCACTGCCGACGGCGCAACGGGCCGGATGCCGAACGACGAAAGCAACGCGTAGCGCCCCGCGTGGAAGAGCTGGAGGGCAATACGGCCGCCGGCTTCGTGCACCGCCTTCGCTGCGTGCTGCAGCGGCTCGACGCCGGCCGGCTCGTTGATGAAGCTATAGTTCCGACCGCCGGCGCCGGCGCGGTTAACGCAAGAGCCGCCGGTGACGATCAATCCAGCACCGCCGCGGGCGCGCTCGGCATAGAATGCCGCGAGCGCCGCGCCGTCGCCTTCGATGCCGAGATGCATCGAGCCCATGATGATCCGATTGGGCAGGCGCAACGTGCCGATCGATCCGGCGGCGAGCGCGTGGTCGAACATCGTAGGGCTACGTCAGCGTCAGGGGCGGTGTCGTATCCGAATAGAACGGCGGTGCGATCACGCTCAACCCGCCGTCCACAGCGATGGTTTGGCCGGTGATGTACTCCGACTCCGGCGCGAGCAAGAAGGCGATGGCATCGGCAACCTCTTGCACCGTGCCCATGCGTCCCTTCGGAACCTTAGCGAGCACGGATTCCATCGGCGCCATGCCGGGCACGCGCTCGTAAAAGTACGCGCAGGATTCCGTATCGATCAGGCCGCCGTTGATCGCGTTGACATTGATGCCGCGGGGAGCAAACTCCACGGCCATGTAGCGCACAAACGCCTCGATCGCCGCCTTATTCGATCCCAGATTCGCATAGGTCGGATAGGCGCGGACGCTTCCGTAACTGGAGAGCACGGCGATCCTGCCGCCATGCTCCATCAGCTTGACGGCGCGCTGCGCCCCCAACACGAATGCACGCACGTTCAGGTCGAACGAACGGTCGAGGTTATTCGGGTTAAGGTCGAGGATCTTCTTGAACGAGCTGGCCGCCGCGTTCGAGACGAAGTGGTCGAGCCGGCCGAACTCGGCGCCGACGCGATCGAAAAGCCGGTCGATCTCCTCGACGTTTTCGACGTTCGCCTGCACCGCGATCGCGCGCGAACCGAGTGCCTCAATTTCGCGTACCGTGCCGTCTGCGAGTTCCGCGTTGCGGTTGTAGTTGACGACGATCGATGCACCCTCACGCGCGAGCGTCAGCGCGAGCGCGCGGCCGATGCCGCGCGAGCTGCCGGTAATCAGCGAGACTTTGCCTTCGAAGCGCGCGGTCATGCGTCTGCTTTGCTGAGAAGTTCGCGTGCGATAACGGTCTTTTGAATCTCGTTGGTCCCTTCTTCGAAGCGCTGTGCGCGCGCGTCGCGATAGACGCGCTCGATGGCGTTGGGCTGCCAGAAGCCGATGCCGCCGTGAATCTGCAGCGCCTTGTCGGTGACGCGCGTCAGCATCTCGACCGCTTGCAGCTTCGACATCGACGAGAGCATCGCGGCCGCTGGATCATCGGCTTCCCATCGTCGCGCCGCATGGAGTACCAGCTGGCGCGCGGCTTCGATATCGGTCGCGTTCTCGGCAATCATGAAGCGTATGGCCTGACGCTGCGCCAGCGTCTTCCCGAACGTCTCGCGCTTACCGGCATATTCGATCGCCAGTTCTTGCGCTCGGCGCGCCAAGCCGACGCAGCTCATCGCAACCGAAATGCGGCTGGGCGTCAGAAAACCGCCCAGCGCGATGGCTAATCCCTGTCCCTCGTCGCCGAGCCGGTTCGCCACCGGAACCGGCGCGCGATCGAAGGAGAGGCGCGCGTGATCGGTGCCGCGGACGCCCATCGATTCGTCCATCGCCGTCACGTTCACTCCGGGCGCGTGGCGGTCGACGAGCAACGCGACGGTGCCGTCGGCGCCGCGCGTTCCGGCGACTCGCGCAAAGAGCAGCCAATAGTCGCAGATCGTTCCGAAGGTAATGAGGTGCTTCTCACCGCTCAAGTAGTACGTGTCGCTTTCGCGCGTGACGCTGCAGCGTAAATCGGCGCCCGTTCCGGCGGTTGGCTCGGTTAGCGTGAACGCAACTTTGATCTCGCCTTTGACCGATGGTATGACGAATGCGCGCCGCTGTTCGCCGGTCGCAAAGCGATCCATCGCGCGCCACGTACCGTTGACGACGTGTACGATCATGCGAACCGACGCGTGCGACATCGAGAAGAGCTCGATCAGTTCAAGGTAGCGCGTGAACGGAATCGCGCGGCCTCCGTACTCCGCGGGGGCCGCCAGCGAGAGATAACCGCGCGCGCGGAGCTCTTCCCACAGCTCGGGCGGAACGCGCCGCTCGCGCTCGATTCGCTGCGCCCATGCCTCGGCCGGTCCTGCCACATAGCCGGCGATCTCGTCTTTCAGTGCGGCAAATGCCGCTTCGTCGAATTGGTTGGCGCGCTCCAACTGCTTCACGAGATCGCTGCCTTGGAGCGCTCGTGTGGCCGCAATTCGCGCGCACGCTCGCGCAAGACGAACTTTTGCACTTTTCCCGACGGCGTGCGCGGGAGTTCCGTGACGATCTCGAGCCGTTCGGGCCAATACTGCTTGGCGACTTGACAGGCATCGAGATAGTGCTGCATGCGAGCGAAATCGAGCGTTAATGCACCGCGAAGCACGACGAAGGCGCAGGCCCGCTCACCCAAACGCGCATCGGGCATCGCGACGATGGCGACGTCCGCGATCGCGGGATGGTCGCCCAACAGCTGCTCGACTTCGGCAACCGGGATCTTTTCGCCGCCGCGGTTGATGATGTCGCGCACGCGCCCCGTAATGCGGATATATCCCGCTTCGTCCATCACGCCGAGATCGCCGGTGCGGAACCAACCGTCGGGAGTAAAGGCGGCGGCCGTCCAATCCGGATGGTCGACGTACCCCTCGAACATCGTCGGCGACGCAACTTCAAAGTGTCCCTCCTCGCCGGCTGGAAGCACGTGTCCGTTAGCGTCGGTAATGCGCAAATGAATGCCTCGCAGCGCTCGTCCGTCGGTTCCCCAGACTTTCGCGGCTTCGTCGCCGGGCGCGGCGAGCGTTCCGAGACCGGATTCGGTCGTACCCCACGCGCCGCAGACGGCCGTACCGAGAATTCGCGTCGCGCGCTCCGCCAAACCGCGTGGCACCGCCGCTCCGGTTGCGACGAAGATGCGCAGCGCCGCCGGCGGACTCGCGCCTTCCTCGACCGCTTGGACCAAGTCGGCCAAGAACGGCGTTGCGGCTTGCACGAACGTTCCATCCCAATCGTTGAGCGCGCGCAGCGCTCGCGCGGCATTCCACACCGGCTGAACGATCTGCGGGACGCCCATGACGATTGCGAGCCACATGCCGTAGAGGAACCCGGTTTGGTGCGCGAGCGGCGATGGGATGAAGACGCGGTCGTCCGAGTTCAGCCCCAAGTGCTCGACTTCCATCGCGGCGGCGCGCATCAGCGCGTCGTTACGGTGCAGCACGCCCTTCGGCTCGCCCGACGTTCCCGACGTGAAGAGCAATTGCGCGAGCGCGGTGGGCTTGGTGCGGCGCGTATCGAGCGCTGCCGGGTCGACTTTGACCGCCGACAACGCCTCTTGAAGTCGCAGCCAGCGCACGGAGTTTTCGTTGAAGGCCGGAAGCGGGTGCACCTTGCGTCCGCTTGCTGAGACGATGACGTGTTCGAGCTTCAACGGCAGGCTGCCGCTAAAGATCGATGCTTCCGAGAGCAACGAAGCAACTTCGCCGGCGGGATGGCGGCCGCGCCCCTCATCCGGCACGACGAGCACCCGCGCCCGCGAGCGGCGCAGACAAAACGCCACTTCGCGCTCGCGGAAAATCGGCATAAGCGGGCAGCAGATCGCGCCGATGCGTAGCGTTGCGAGCGTAACGACGATGAACTCCAGACAGTTCGGCAGCTGGTACGCCACGCATTCGCCGGGCCCGACGCCGAGTTCGAGCAGCAGCATCGCGGCGCGTTCGCTGCGGTCGTACAGCTCCTTCCAGGTCAGCGTCGCGTCGCTGCTTTGGCGTGCTTCAACGGCGGCGATTTCTTGGGGCCGGTCGCGTGCGATGCCCGCGAGAAGCTCGTCGAGGGTGAAAAGCGTCGCGCGATCCGGCTTGAGCATCGGCGATGCCGGTTTCACCGAAGAGCGGCCGTTCGCAGGCGCGTCTGAGATCGACATCGGAACGCCGATACTGCGCATTGCCTCGAGAAAGCGCGGATACGAAATTCGATAGGCATTCGGATAGGTTAGCGAACTCTGACCTTCGGCCCGCGATGCCGCTACCGCCAACGACATGAGGATCCGGTGGTCGTTGAAGGAGGAGAGGCGCGTGCCGAAGAGTTGCGACACGCCGTGCACGACCAGACGATCGTCCTCCATTTTGAGTCGTCCGCCCATTCGGTTGAGCTGCAACATGGCTGCGACCCGATCCGATTCCTTCAAGCGAACGTGGCGGATGTTTTCGAGTATCGTTTCACCTTGCGCAAACGTGCCAAGCGTAGCCAGTATCGGCAACATGTCCGGAATGTCGCGACAATCGATGCGCATGCCGCGCAGCTCGATGCCGTCATGTCTCACGCGAATCGCGCCGGCTTCGACGTCGTAGGCCATTGGCAATCCCATCTCGCGGACAATCTCCATGAATGCACCTTCCGGATGATCGGGCAACTCAGCCGGCAGCGTTCGCAGCCCGCGAAAGAGCACATCGGATGGGTGGATAGCCGTGACCGCAAGTCCGAACGCCGCCGAGCCGATGTCGGGCGGCAACGCCACGTTCGCCGGATGAGCTTGCTGGCAAGGCTCGATTTCGAAGCGGCGCCAATCCGGCGCAATTCGCACGTGCAGCCCAAAAACCCGCATCATCTCAACGGTGAGCGCAATATAGGGACGCTCGTTCAACGCGCCTTCCACCTCGATGATCGTCCGCTCTTTCGCAAACGGCGCGAGCAGCAGCAGGCCCGATATCCATTGCGAGAGCGTTCCGGGAATCACGATCGTCCCGCCGCGCGGGCGATGGGGATCGATCGCGATCGGTGGACAGCCGGCCGTCGACTCGAAGCGGATGCCCATTTGGGCGAGTGCGTCAAGCAGCGGTCCAACCGGGCGTCGCCGGAAATACTTCTGCGCGGTGAGCGTGATGGGCGCGTCGGCGAGCGACGCCAATCCGATCATGAAATAGAGCGTCGAGCCGGAGCTTCCAACCGAAACGACCTTGCGCTTCACCGAGTAAGGGCCGCCGGTTACCTTCAGCGTTGCTCCTTCTGTCGCGATCTTGGTACCGAGCGCGCGCAGGACGTCCATCGTGTACTGTACGTGACGCGCATCCGAGAGGCCGATGATTCGGCTCGTTCCCGGTGCGAGCGACGCCAAAATGAGCGCGCGGTGTGCGTGATACTTTGAGTTTGGGACCACGACCTCACCGGTCAATGGCCCGCTCGTTCCTTTAACGAGAAGATTCATCGGCGTCCGTCCTTCCGAATCTTCCTACTGCGCGCGCAGCCGCCCTGCTCGCCATCACAGCGAGAGGATCAGCGACGCGTTTTGTCCACCGAAGCCGAAAGCGTTTACCTGAAAGGCTTCGTACGAATATCGTCGCGGCCGCTCCACGACCAACTCGAAGTGCAGCGCCGGATCCAGGTGCCGCGTGCCGATCGTCGGCGGAATCCACCCCTCGTGCATGCCGGAAATCCCCGCGATCGCGCACATCGCTCCGGCGCTGGCCATGCTGTGCCCGAGATTTCCCTTGATCGAGGTGACGACGGCCCTACGGCCGGCATACACTTCGTCGATCGCTTTCGCTTCGGCAGCGTCGCCGACGATCGTACCCGTGGCGTGAGCATAGACGATCTCACAGCGCTCGCCGGCGTCACCGGCGCCCTCGATTGCATCGCGCATCGCATAGATTTCGTATAATCCCGAAGGGTCGGGCGAAGTAATGTGATAGGCGTCGGCTACCGAGCCATAACCGCGGATGCGCGCGAGAACGCTCGCCCCGCGAGCAGTTGCGTGTTCCATGCGTTCGAGCACGAGGATGCCGGCGCCGTCGCCCATGACGAAACCGTCGCGATCGACGTCGAACGGGCGAGATGCATGAGCAACGTCGGGATTCCGCGAGAGCGCCCCGGCGCGAACCAGACTCTCGTAGACGAGCGGGCTTAACAGCGTTTCGCTGCCGCCGGCGATTGCGGCGTCGATTTCTCCGCGCTCGATCATTCCCGAGGCAAGCCCGATCGCGTCCAGCGACGATGCGCACGCGGTGCTGATCGCGAGTTGGGGACCGTGAAGCTTCCAGTGCATCGCTATCAACGCTCCGGCCATGTTTGGGATCACCAAGGCCATCAGCTTGGGTGTAACGCTGCGCGCTTCATCGAGAAAGCGCGTCTGCGCTTGCGCGACGGTCGGGAAGCCACCCATGGTGTTTCCGATGATCACGGCCGTTCGGGCCGACGGGGGATCGAGCCCGGCACGATCCATCGCTTCGTGCGCGGCCACCATGGCGTATTGCGTGAAGCGGTCGGTGTTGCGCAACGCACTCGGCGGTAGCGAGCTCTGCGCGAGAAAGTCGTCGGAGACGGCCGCCCAGAACCCGTTTCCGGTTACTCTCGAGCGTTCCGCCATCGGCGCGATCGCGCGCTGCCCTTCGAGCAAATGCTGCCAGAACGACTCTACGTTGCTGCCGATCGGCGAAACGATCCCCACTCCGGTGACGGCAACGTGCTCCATTGGCGCTTTCATTCATACAGCGCCTCGGCACTCGCCTGCTATGACGAGCAAGGAGGATGAGCCGCCGACGGCGCGGTCGAAGGCCGAAAGGTGGAGCGGAGAGTCAATGTGCCGCAATCGTACCGACTGGTCCGGCGCGATGCGCGGGGCGAGAGGACCGTCGTGCGCCTTCGCGGTGGTGCGACCTTCGGCGGAGACGAGATTGCAATCGCTGCTGGACCCTGCGGGGTGGAGTCTAAGGAGCAGCTCGATACAGCAGCACGCGCGGTTGCGGCAGCCGGGGCGAATGTGTTACGCGGGGGCGCCTACAAGCCGCGGACGTCGCCGTACTCCTTTCAGGGTCTCGGCGAAGACGCCCTCAAGATGCTTCGCGACTCGGGTGATCGTTATGGCTTGGGCGTCGTCACGGAAGTGATGGATCCGCGCGACGTCGAGCGGGTTGCGCAGTACGCCGACATGCTGCAGATCGGCACGCGCAACATGCAAAACTTTCCGCTCTTGCGTGAAGTTGGGGCAACGCGGATGCCGGTGCTCCTCAAGCGTGGGCTCTCCGCGACGGTCCAAGAGTGGCTGCTTGCCGCCGAGTACGTCTTGCTCGGGGGGAACGACAACGTCGTTCTCTGCGAGCGTGGCGTGCGATCGTTCGATCAGGCAACGCGAAACCTGCTCGACATTTCGGTCGTGCCGCTGCTCGAAGAAATGACGCACCTTCCGGTCATCGTCGATCCGTCGCATGCGATGGGGATCGCGCGCTTGGTACCGCCGATCGCCGTCGCCAGCCTCGCGGCGGGAGCCCACGGGCTGCTTATCGAGGTGCACCCCGACCCCGCAAACGCGCTCTCGGACGGCGCGCAATCGCTCGATTGCGCCGCGTTCGAGCGGCTGATGCGCCGGCTCGAGCCCGTCGCCGCGTTCACCGGGCGCCGGTTGCCGAAGCGTTATCCCTCGCCCGCCAGCGACGATAGCGCGGCCAGCCCGGACTCGGCCGTCCGATCGAGCAAGAGGGGCGTCAAGCTGGCGTAGCCGGCGTGGACAGCGCCGATATCGGTGCCGAGCGTGTCACGATCGGTCTCGAACGGTGACTCCCACGCTCGGTAGTATCGGGTCGCGCCGTCGCGTTCTTGGCCGACCATTCGCCCGCAAATGCGTTTGCGCCCGAGACGCGTCACGGCGATTCCACGAATTGCTTCGATCGGTGCATTGGGCACGTTCAAATTCCAATAGCTCGCGGCGTCGCGCAGCACAACGAGCGCCTGCGCGATGCAGCGCCCAACGATCTCGGCAGCGCTCTCCCAATAACGCCTGCCAAGGGGGTCTTCGTGATTGGAAGCAAGCGACACCGCGAGCGCGGGAATACCGAGCAACGACGCTTCCACCGCGCCCGCGACGGTTCCGGAGTAGTTGACGTCGTCGGCCAGATTCGGACCGTGATTGATGCCGCTGATCACCAGCTGCGGGCGCTTAGCAAGCTCCGTCGACCCGAGGAAAACGCAGTCGGCCGGAGTTCCGGAACACGCGTACGCGAGGACCGGCGCATCGTGACGACGCTCCATCGTGATTGCTTCATCCGCCGTGATAGCGTGCGAGACGCCGCTGCGATTACCCGACGGCGCCACGACGACCACGTCGTGGGCCGGCATCAGGATCTCGACGAGTGCGGAGATCCCCGGAGAGTCGATCCCGTCGTCGTTGGTGATGAGGATCTGCAACGCAGCGCTTACGTCGCGCCGGGAAAGAAGCGCAGCGCGAGCCCGTCGATGCAGTAGCGCAAATGCGTCGGCGCCGGCCCATCGTCGAAGATATGCCCGAGGTGGCCGCCGCAGCGGCGGCAGTGCACTTCGGTGCGTCGCTCGATCAGCGCGTAGTCGGCTTGCGTCCGGGTTGCGTTCGCTAGGACGTCCCAGAATGACGGCCAACCGTCGCCGCTGTCGTACTTCGTTTTCGAGGAGAAGAGCGCCAGATCGCAGCCGGCGCAACGGTAGACGCCGTGGCGCGACTCTCCGATAAGCTCACTTGAGAAGGCCGGCTCCGTGCCGCCTCGCCGCAAGATCTCGAAGCGATCCGGTCCGAGGATTTCGCGCCATTGCGCGTCGCTATGCGTTACTTCGTACGCCGCTGCGGCCGGGGTGCGGACCGAAAAACCGAGCAGTGCGAACGCTGCGGCGGTTCCTGCCGCGAACTCAGCGCGTTTCATCGTGTCGTGGTAGGGATGACGTGACACGCCGCCCCGCCGTTCTTCTCAAAGTAGCGTTGATGATACTCTTCGGCCGGCCAGAAGCGCGGCGCCGGAAGAATCTGCGTGACGATCGGGCGATTGTAGCGCTTTTGCTCGTGGTCTCTCGATGCAATCGCGGCGCGCTGCTGCTCATCGCCGTGCGTGAAGATCGCGGAGCGATATTGATCGCCGACGTCGGGGCCCTGGCGGTTGAGCTGCGTCGGGTCATGAAGCTGCCAGAAGACGTTCAGGAGTTGATCGTAGCTGACGCGTTGCGGATCGAAGGTGACTTCGACGGCCTCCGCGTGACCGGTCCGGTGACCGCAGACGTCACGGTAAGTCGGATTATCGGTTGTTCCGCCCGTGTATCCCGAAACGGCATCGATGACGCCGGGTAGCTGGCGAAAAGCGGCCTCGACGCCCCAGAAGCAGCCGGCCGCAAAAGTTGCAGTTTGCGTGTTCATACATCGATTAGAACGCCCGGCGACGCCGGCTGGATGCATTCACGCATCGTTGCGGAGGACGTCGTCGAGGCTCTCCCGATGCGCGAGCAGGCGATGCGAACCGGCGGCGACGCCAACGACGGCGGGGCGCGGAAAGCGATTGTAGTTTCCGGCCATGCTGTAGGTGTAGGCGCCGGTCGCGCACATCGCCAGCAGGTCGCCGCTCTTCAGATCGCGCGGAAGGCGAACCTCGCCGAGTTCGTCGTTTTCACACGAGCGCCCGCAGAGTGTCATCGGCTCGTCTTCGTCGCCGCGCGCTTGCGCTGCGAGCACGTGGTGGTGAGCGCCGTAGAGCGCCGGCCGAGGGTTCTCGGCGATACCGCCGTCGACCACGACAAAGGTTCGCCGCGACTGTCGCTTGACCGCGAGCACGCGGTAGAGCGTGGTCCCCGCGAGCGCGATCACCGCGCGACCGGGCTCGATTCCGAGCTGCGGCACCGGCAGGCCGCGTTCGGCGGCACCGCCTGCGACACGCT
>JBARKF010000292.1:0-24548 GCA_049800655.1 Candidatus Cybelea sp. | reverse complement strand
GGCGGGAGCCGCGGGTGCAGCCGGCCTCAGCGCCGCGCGCAATCGCGGAAAGCGCCGAGCCGGCTCCGGAAGTTGTTGCGGCTCCGGAAGTCGTTGCGGCGCCGGCCGAGGTTGCTCCGGTAACCGTGGCGACGGAGGCGAGCGAGTAACGATGCTGACGCCAAAACGTGTGAAATGGCGCAAAGTGCAACGCGGGCGAATGGGTGGTGCCGCCACGCGCGGGAACGCGTTAACCTTCGGTGACTACGGCCTGCAGGCGATGGAACCGTGCTGGATGACCAACCGTCAGATCGAAGCGGCGCGTATCGCGATGACGCGATACATCAAGCGCGGCGGCAAGGTCTGGATCAAAGTCTTTCCGGACAAGCCGATCACGAAAAAGCCTGCGGAGGTTCGCATGGGCTCAGGCAAAGGAAATCCCGAGGGCTGGGTCGCGGTTGTCCGCCCGGGGCGCGTCCTCTTTGAGCTGTCGGGCGTTGCGCCCACGGTCGCGCGTGAAGCGTTGCGCCGGGCCGCGGCCAAGCTGCCCATCGGCACGAAGATCGTCGCGCGCGAGGAGGTCGCATGAACAAGCGGGATCTCGACGGTTTGCGCGAGCTTACGATCAAGGAGTTGCAGCAGAAGGCTCGCGACGCGAAGTCGGAGCTCTTCAACCTGCGCTTTGCGTTGCGAACGGGTCACCTGACCGATTTCAGCAAGATCCGGGCGATGCGCCGCTCGTACGCGCGAATTCAAACCATCATCTTCGAGAAGCGTCTTGCCGAGGGAGAACATGGAGCAGCCTGATACGCCCGCAGCCCAAGAGGTGGGCCGAGGGGCCCGAGGAACGCGACGCGTGAAGCAAGGGCGGGTAGCCTCGAACAAGATGGACAAGACGATCGTGGTCGTCTCGGAGACGCGCGTCCCGCACGCCGCCTACGGTAAGATCGTTCGCAAGTCGGCTCGCTTCAAGGCGCATGACGAGCGGAACGAAGCCAACATCGGCGACGTCGTGCGAATCGTGGAGTGCCGGCCGATGTCGCGCGAGAAGCGCTGGCGGCTGGTCGAGATCGTGGAACGCGCCAAGTGATTCAACAGGAAACGCGGCTCAAGGTGGCCGACAACAGCGGCGCGCGCGAGCTGCTCGTAATTCACATCACCGGCGGCGGACGTCACGTTTATGCCCACGTTGGCGATGTCGTCGTTGGGACGGTGAAGAGCGCGATCCCCGGCGCCGCCGTCAAGAAAGGCCAAGTAGTGAAGGCCGTGGTCGTGCGAACGAGCGCGCCGATTCGGCGCGTCGACGGCTCGGTGGTCCGCTGCGACGACAACGCCTGCGTGATCATTAAAGGCGAAAAAGACAATTTGGACCCGCGAGGGACGCGCGTTTTTGGCCCCGTGATGCGCGAGCTGCGCGAGCGAGGATTCTTGAAGATCGCGTCGCTCGCACCCGAGGTATTATGAAATGAAAGTAAGGATTCTCAAAGGCGATACCGTGATGATCCGTCGCGGAAAGGAACGCGGCAAGCGCGGCACCGTCAAAGCGGTGCAGAGCGCGGCCGGCATGGCCACCGTGGAGGGCGTCAACATCGTCAAGCGCCACGCCAAACAAAGCTCGAAATCCGGCAACATGGGTGGCTCGATGCAGAGCGGTGGCATCATCGAGAAAGAGGCGCCGCTGCCGCTTTCGGCGCTGCAATACGTCTGCGAGAAGTGCAAGGAACCGTCGCGCTTGCGGCACGGCCGCGCCGCTGACGGCCGTACGCATCGTATTTGCGCGCGCTGCAGCGAACCCGCGCGGGAATCGGCGAAGGGAGCATAGGGCATGGAGCGCCTCAGAGAGATGTACGAGCAACGCGTACGCGCCCAGCTGCAGGAGCGTTTCGGCTATGCGAACGTCAATCAGATTCCGAAGCTCGAGAAGGTCGTCGTGAACATGAGCGTCGGCGAGGCGATCGTGAATCCGAAGGCGCTCGACGCCGCGGTTAGCGAGCTGACGGCAATTACCGGTCAGAAGCCGATCGTGACGAAGGCGAAAAAGTCAATTGCGGCTTTCAAGCTGCGCGCCGGCATGAACATCGGTGCGAAGGTCACGCTCCGCGGCGACCGCATGTACGTCTTCGTTGACAAACTTTTCAATGTCGTGCTGCCGCGCATCCGCGATTTCCGTGGCCTGCCGGCAAAATCATTCGACGGACGAGGGAACTACAACTTGGGATTGCGCGAACAACTGGTCTTTCCGGAGATTAACTACGATAAGGTCGATAAGACTCGCGGTATGGACGTGACGATCGTAACGACGGCGAAAACCGACGAAGAGGCTTCGGAGTTCCTCGTCGCTCTGGGGCTGCCGCTTCAGAAAGGCCGCGCGTAATGGCGAAGACGAGCCTGATTATTAAGTCGCAGCGTCCGCCGAAGTTCTCCGTGCGGCAGCACAACCGCTGCCGCGTCTGCGGCCGACCGCGCGGGTATCTGCGCAAGTTCGCGATGTGCCGCATTTGTTTTCGCGAGAACGCGCACGCGGGCGTCGTTCCCGGCGTGACCAAGGCTTCGTGGTGAGGGGGAAGAGCCGATGTCGATAACCGACCCGATTGCCGATATGCTCACGCGCATTCGCAACGCCAATACTGCCAACCACAAGACGGTCGAAGTGCCGGCGTCGCGCGTTAAGCGGGCTATCGCGCAAATTCTTGCCGACGAAGGCTTCATCGAGAGCTTCGAGCGAATCGATGGCGGCCCGCAGGGCACCATTCGAATTCAACTGCGCTACGGACCCGAAAAAGAGAAGATCATTACGGGCCTGCGCCGCATCTCGCGACCCGGCTTGCGCGTCTACACACGCAAGACCGAGATCCCGCGCGTGCTCGGCGGGCTTGGCTTGGTGATCATATCAACCCCACAAGGCATCATGTCGGGAAAGCGCGCGAAGAAGCAGGGCGTCGGCGGCGAGGTTCTTGCATATGTATGGTGAGCGATGTCACGTATAGGTAAGTTACCGGTTACGGTGCCGTCCGGCGTCGAGGTGAAGCTCGAGGCGGGTGAAGTCTTCGTGAGCGGACCGAAGGGTCAGCTCCGCCAGCGTCTGCTCTCCGATGTCGTCGACGTGCGTCTGAACGACGGCAAGGTGCTCGTCGAGCGTAAGGGCGATGCGAAAGCGCATCGCAGCGCGCACGGGCTCACGCGCACGCTGATCGCGAATATGGTCGAAGGCGTCAGCAAGGGCTTTCGCAAGAGCCTTGAGATCAGCGGCGTCGGTTACCGCGTCGCCAAGTCGGGCGAGCATCTGAACCTGACCCTGGGGTTCTCGCATCCGATCTCGTTCGAGGCCCCCAATGGCGTGGCACTCACTGTCGAGGGCCAGAACAAGATTCACGTTGAGGGCATCGACAAGCAGATGGTTGGGCAAGTTGCCGCGGATATTCGACGCCTGCGCAAGCCGGAGCCTTATAAAGGAAAGGGTATCCGCTACCAAGGCGAGCGGATCCGCAAGAAGCTCGGCAAAGCCGGAAAGGCGGCGAAGAAGTAGTGGATAAGGCGGGAGCACGCCGCGAACGACACGCGCGGCTCCGTAAAAAGCTCGACGGAACCCAGGAGCGCCCGCGTCTTTGCGTTCGGCGGTCGCTGCATCACATCTATGCGGTGCTCGTGGATGACGCTCGTGGCCATACGATTGCCGCGGCCTCTACGCTCGACCGTTCCCTCGGCGGCGAGCTTTCGTCCAAGACGAATGTCGACGCGGCGAAGGCCGTCGGCAGCGCGATTGCCGCCAAAGCCAAGGCGGCCGGCATTTCGCACGTGGTCTTCGACCGCGGCGGTTACAAGTATCACGGTCGCGTCCGCGCACTCGCCGACGCGGCCCGGGAAGCGGGGTTGAGTTTCTAATGCAATATCGTGGTCGTGACCGCGACGGCAGCGGGCTCGAAGAGACGGTCGTTCGCGTGAATCGCGTGGCGAAGGTGGTGAAGGGCGGAAAGCGCTTCAGCTTCAGCGCGCTCGTCGTCGTCGGTGACCGGAAGGGAAAAGTCGGCTTTGCGATCGGCAAGGCGACGGAAGTGCCCGAAGCAATTCGCAAGGCCGTCGAGAAGGCGCGCAAGAGCCTCATCACCGTAGCGATGGTCGAGAAGACGATACCTCACGAGGTCCGTCACGAGGTCGGCGCGGCAACCGTGCTGCTCAAGCCTGCCGCCCCCGGAACCGGCGTCATCGCGGGCGGTTCCATGCGTGCAGTGCTCGAGCTCGCCGGAATTCACGACATTCTCACCAAATGTTTGGGCACGAACAACCCGATCAACGTGGTGATGGCGACCGTTTCGGCGCTCAAATCGTTACGCACGGCCGAGCAGGTCGCGACAATGCGCGGCAAGACCGTCAAAGAACTTTACGTGGCATAGCTATGGCAGAGAAAACAATTCTTAAACTCGGAGCGCTCAAACCCGCGGCCGGTAGCCGGCCGAAGCGCCAGCGCATTGGGCGCGGCCACGGCTCCGGCATGGTCAAAACGGGCGGCGAGGGCGGTAAGGGCCAGACCGTGCGCTCGGGCGGCGGTAAGGGTCCCGCATTCGAAGGCGGACAGACCGCGTGGGCGCGCAGGCTTCCGCATCGGCGTGGCTACTCCCAGAAGGCTCGCGACCGCGGGCACTTCGGCACGCGCTTTGCGGTCGTCAATCTGCATCGGTTGGCAAAGTGGGAGCCGGCGGTCGAGATCACGCCTGAATCGCTGCGCGCGCAGGGGTTCATCAAGTCGATGCGCGATGGCGTGAAGCTCCTCGGCACTGCCGAGGCGTTGCCGTCCGGACTGCGCCTGCGCCACGTTCTTCTTTCGAAAAGTGCTCGCGAAGCGCTCGTCGCCGCCGGCGCCACCTTTGAAGAAGCGGAAGGTGTGTCATCCTGATCCCTTGTCATCCTGAGCCCTTCGACTCGCTGCGCTCGCTCAGGATAAACTTCGGCGCGCAGCGCCGAAGGCGAAGGGCGCTAGTGCATGTTTAACAACTTGCGCGCCGCGGTGCTCGTCCCGGAGATCCGGCAGCGGATCCTCTTCGTTTTCTTTGCTTTCGCGTGGTTCGTCTTCATGATCCACGTGCAGCTGCCGAACGTCAACCAGGCAGCGTGGCAGCGCGTCTTGCAAAGCGGCGCCTTCTACAACCTGCTTGGCTTCCTTTCGGGCGGCGCGTTGCAGAAGCTCTCGATTATCGCGATGGGCATAACGCCTTACATCAACGCCTCGATCATCATGCAACTGATGACGGTCGTGCTTCCGCAACTCGAAGAGATGGCGAAGAAAGGCGGCGAGGAAGGCCGTAAGAAGATCAGCCAGTATACGCGTTGGCTAACGATCGTGCTCGCGACGATCCAAGCGAGCTTCATGGCCATCTCGATGGAGCGCTCGGGTGTATTTTACGACACG
The DNA here is from genome assembly GCA_049800655.1 of Candidatus Cybelea sp. Taxonomy (GTDB): domain Bacteria; phylum Vulcanimicrobiota; class Vulcanimicrobiia; order Vulcanimicrobiales; family Vulcanimicrobiaceae; genus Cybelea. Next base: position 19,165 of record JBARKF010000292.1, on the reverse strand, counting down.
AGCACGTGGTATCTGCTTTACGCGATCATCGCGATGGTCGGCGGCACCCTCTTTCTCATGTGGCTCGGCGAGCAGATCAGCGATAAAGGCATCGGCAACGGCGTCTCGTTGATCATCTTCATCGGCATCGTCCTGCGCTATCCGCAGTACGTTCGGCAGACCTTCACCTCGGCGAGCCAGGGCTCCGAATCGTTGCTCAATTTGGCGCTCTATATCGCGATCGCGATCTTCATCATTATCTCGATCGTCTTTCTCTATCAAGGGCAACGGCGCGTTCCGGTGCAACAAGCGCGCCGGGTCGTCGGGCGCAAGATGTTTGCAGGCCGCTCAACCTACATTCCGTTGCGGCTGAACAACGCCGGCGTCATCTCGATCATCTTCGCGATCTCGATTCTGCTCCTTCCCCAGCAGGCGCTCTCGTGGTTCGGTCACGGACAGGCGATCGTCGGCACCGGATTGCGGGCGGAGTTCGAGCGGGCCATGCAAGGGTTGTCGACCTGGCTCAACGTTTGGTTCTCGCCCAACGGCTTGCTCTACAACGTCGTTTACTTCTTGCTCGTCGTGATCTTCACGTTCTTCTATAGCTCGATCGTGCTCAACACCCGCGACGTCGCCGACAACCTCAAGAAGACCGGCGCCTTCGTGCCGGGAATTCGCCCGGGACAACCAACAGTGGACTACCTGAACAAGATCCTGATGCGAATCACGACGGCCGCCGCGATCTACCTGGGTCTGTTGGCGGTATTGCCGGGCAGTTTGCAACGCGGCCTTTCGGTAACCACATTCTATTTGGGTTCGACCTCGTTGCTGATCGTCGTGGGCGTCGCGCTCGATACGATCACGCAAATCGAAGCCCGTCTAGCGATGCGAGACTACCGCGGCTTCATCAAACGGTAGACGTCGCGCGATGCGAGTCGTCTTTCTCGGGCCGCCGGGCGCGGGGAAGGGCACCCAAGCCCGCCTCCTCCAAGCGCGTTTCGGGCTCGAGCAGATCTCGACGGGCGATATCTTACGGGAGAACCTGTCGCGTGGAACGCCTCTCGGCAAAGAGGCCAAAGGCTACATGCAGCGTGGTCAGCTTGTTCCCGACGGGCTCGTCATCGACATGATCGCGCACGAGCTCGAGCGCGCAACCGATGGTTTCGTGATGGACGGTTTCCCGCGCACGGTCGCGCAAGCGGAAGCCCTCGACCGCCAGCTGACGCGTCGCGGCTCGCCGCTCGATGCCGCGGTAGTCTTCTCGGGCGACCGCGCGGCGCTGGTGGAGCGGCTCGCGTCACGTTGGACGAATCCGCGTACGGGGCGCACCTACAACGCCCTGACGAATCCTCCGAAAATCGCCGGCATCGACGACGAGGACGGCGGGGAGCTCATTCAGCGCGAAGACGACCGGGCCGAAACCGTAGCCAAGCGTCTGGACGTCTACGATCTCCAGACGCGCCCGCTCATCGAGTACTATCGAAAAGTCGGCAAACTGGTCGAGGTTGACGCCTTTGCTAGCGTCAACTCCGTCGCCGATCGGATCGTCGCCGGGATCGGTCGTTCGACCTCGTTCGGGACAGGTACCGCACACGCCGCCAAAGGGAATTGATGGTCACGCTGAAATCGGCGCGCGAGATCGAAGCGATGCGGCGCAGCGGAAAGATTACATCGAAGGTCCTCACCGACCTGATGAAAGCGGTGCGGCCCGGCATCGCGACGGCGGACCTCGACGCCATGGCCGAGCGTGGAATCCGCGAAGCGGGCGGCGTTCCGACGTTCAAGGGATATAACGGATTTACCGGATCGATCTGCGCCTCGGTCAATGACGAGGTCGTGCACGGAATCCCCGGTTCGCGCGTGTTGTGCGACGGCGATTTGCTATCGATCGACATCGGGACGACGCTCGATGGGTACGTCAGCGACAGCGCCGTGACGATTCCGGTCGGCACCATCTCTGCGGCCGCACACCATCTACTCGTGGTCACCCAGGAGTGCCTGACGATCGGCATCGGCCAGATGAAACCGGGTAATCGCCTGGGCGACATTGGTGCGGCGGTGCAAACCCACGCCGAACGGCATGGTTATGGCGTGGTGCGTGAGTTGGTCGGCCACGGCGTTGGCCGGGCGATGCACGAGGAGCCGCAGGTGCCGAACTACGGCGAGGCCGGGACGGGGATGGAGCTGCGCCCAGGTTTGGTGCTGGCCATCGAGCCGATGATCACGCAGGGAAGTCCGAAGATCCGCATCCTGGAAGACGGCTGGACAGTCGTCACGGCAGATGGTAAACTCTCAGCGCATTTCGAGCACACGATCGCCGTAACGGGGAGCGGACCGAAAATCCTGACGCTGCGCGATTACGCGGAAGATCCCGGCGTCGAACGGTACCGCGCCGGCCGGGAGGCAATCGTGTAGTGGCACGCCGGCGAGGCGGCCGGCCTTCGCGCGGGAAAGCGAGCGCCGAGAAAGCAGCCAAGACGGCGACGCCGAAGGAAGAGGCGATCGAGGCCGAGGGGACGATCGTGGAACCGCTGCCGAACGCCATGTTCCGGGTCGAGCTCGCCAACGGTCACCGCGTCCTCGCGCACGTTTCGGGAAAGATCCGGATGAACTTCATTCGGATTCTGCCGGGAGATCGCGTGCTCGTCGAGCTCTCGCCCTACGACCTCACTCATGGCAGAATAACCTATAGGTATAAGTAAGATGAAAGTACGACCCTCAGTTAAGAAAATTTGTGAAAAGTGCAAGATCATTCGCCGCCGCGGTAAGGTACGAGTGATCTGCGAAGTCAATCCCAAGCATAAGCAAGCCCAAGGATAGCCCTTCGACAGGCTCAGGATTCTAAAAAGGTCCTTCGACAGGCTCAGGATTTTAAAAAGGTCCTTCGACAGGCTCAGGATTTTAAAAAGGAAAGTTATAAGAGAATGGCTCGTATTGCCGGCATCGATCTTCCGCGCGAGAAGCGCGTCGAGGTTGCGCTAACCTATATTTTCGGCATCGGCGCAACGACGTCCCGAAAGCTTCTGGCTTTTGCAGGCGTCGATCCCAACGTTCGCGTTAAGGCGTTGAGCGAAGAGGACGAAAAGAAGCTCCGCGATGCGATCGATTCGCTGCAGCTGCGCGTTGAGGGTGACCTCCGGCGCGAGGTGCAGGGCAATATCAAACGGCTCATGGATATCGGTTGTTACCGAGGGCTGCGTCATCGACGCGGTCTTCCCGTTCGCGGCCAACGGACCAAGACCAATGCGCGAACGCGTAAGGGCCCCAAGCGCACCGTGGCCGGCAAGAAGAAAACCATCGCTAAAAAGTAAACGCTCGCCATGAAGGCGGTAATCACCGCCGGCGGGCGGATCGATGGCACATTTGCGCGCGATGCCGGCACGAGCGTCAAAGCATTAGCGCCGGTCCGCGGGGCAACGATGCTCGCGCGCATCGTCGCCGCGCTGCGGGCCAACGGCGCAACGCGAATCGCGGTCGTCGGCGGTAGCGAGGTGCGCGCTGCATGTAGCGGCGTCGTCGAGCGCGTCGTCGACGAAAGCCCCTCGGGTGCCACGAATCTGCTCCTCGCGTTGCAAGCCTGGCCCGAGGACGGCGAACCGCTGCTCTACGCGACGAGCGACCTGCCCTACGTTACGGGGGAGGCAGTCGGGGAGTTCCTCAGACGGGTACCTTCTGGTACGCTCGCGATCGCGCTGGCCGAAGTCGCGGCCTTCGATCGCCGCTTTCCCGGCGTCTCGGGCTTCGGCATCACGCTCGCGGGCGAGCGCGTCGTCAACGGCGGAGTCTTTTCGCTGCCCGCCGGATCTCCCGAGAAGGTCGCGCAGATCGCGCGCCGTTTTTTCGACGCGCGCAAACAACCCTGGCGCATGGCCAGCTTCGTCAGTCCGATCGTGCTCTTCCGGTTCCTCTTGGGGCGTTTGAGCGTGGCGCACCTCGAAGCGATGGCGGTTCGCATGCTGCAGGTTCCGGCAGTGGCCATTCGTAATTGCGCTCCGGAGCTCGCTTTCGATGTCGACACCGACGTTGAGTACCGATACGCTTCCGCGCACGAGTGAGAGCGCGCGACGCGCGAATCCGCTTGCGCTCGCGCTCTTCTGGCTCGGAATCCAGGCGATCTGGGGCGCGATTTTAGGGATTTCGCTGCAGTCGCGCACGATCGAGCTCTCCACCGGCAGCGCGCTGCTTGTCTACGGCAAGCTCGCCACGATCGGTGCGGTGGTGGCGGCGATCGTTCAAGTGCTCATCGGCTTTTGGTCCGATGCGCGCCGGCGCCGTTCCAGTCGCCGGATCGAGTTCTACGCAGTCGGCGCAATCGGCGGGGCGGTCTCGCTCGCGCTCTTCTACGATGCAGGGACGCTCTTCGCGCTGACGCTGGCGTATGTCGCGCTTCAGGCGAGCCTGAACGTGGCGATCGGGCCGTATCAGGCGATTATCCCCGACTTCGTCGAACGATTGCGAACCGGCATCGCGTCGTCGTGGATGGCGGCGCTGCAAAGCGTCGGCAATGCGATTGGCGCGCTGGCTGCGAGTTTTATCGCCAACGCAAAGTTGCTGGCATCCGTGCTCGGGGGACTCCTGGTCGTGACCTGCGCGGTTACGTCGCTCCACGCGCGCGGACTGCCCTTGCGCGAGCCCGAGCGAAGCGGGAGCGAGTTGCGGATCACCCGTCCGTTCGTGGATTTGTTCATCTCGCGCGCGCTCATCTACGTCGGCTTCTACACGCTCCTTGGCTATTTGCTTTTCTACGTGGAGGCGGTGCTCGGCGCGACATCCCTCGCCGGCGCGCGCCAGCAGACGGGTATTCTGATCGTGACCTTCACGATCGTTGGGGCCGCCGGCGCGGCATTGGCTGCCCGACCCAGCGACCGTCTCGACAAACGGCTTGTCGCAACGATCGGCGCGGCGGCATTTATCGTGGCCCTCGCGATCTTTATCGCCTCGAGCGCATTTCTGGGCGTGGCAACGGCGACGGTCATCGCGGGGCTCGGCTGGGGGGTCTTCCTCGTCGCCGATTGGGCGATCGCGTGCCGCGTGCTGCCCCCCGGTGCAATGGCTGCCGCAATGGGTATCTGGAACTTGGCCATCGTGCTGCCGCAGATCGCTGCCCCCGCAATCACGACGGTAGTGCTGGCCCAACTCCACCTCCATGCCGGGAGCATCGGGCCGCGGGTCGCCTTTGGCCTGGCGCTTGGCGAGACCTTAGCAGGAATATCCTGGCTCTGGCGCCTGCCACGTTGCGCTATTGAGCAATAACGAGTATCGTAACTCTGAGCGAGCAGCAACACTCCAGGCGGCCGCTCGCACGGTTAAGCAGGACGAGGGGCCTGTCGGTCCCGTCGTCATAGTCAATAAGGAGGCACTCGTGAAACGACTGAGCACCGGAATACTCGCAGCGCTGATTGCAGCGTTCTGCGGGTTGAGCGCGGTTGCGGCTCCGTCGACCGCGACGCAAGGAAACAATGGAAACGGCGTTGCGCAGACAGGGGCGCCGCCGCCGGCGGACTTTGGTAGTCCGCCGTCCGGCCAGATTCCCATTCTTTATAACGACCATCACGTCTATTCCCGACCCGACGTGCTCAAACAAGGGCGCGTTTTATCCGCACTGGTCAAAGGCGGCACATTGTTGATTCCGTTGCGCTCGATGTTCGAACAAATGGGCGCAACGGTGTCGTACGATGCGGGCAGCAAGACGGCGACGGTTTCGAAACCGGGCGCCGAGGTCAAGGTGACCGTCGGCAAACCCGAAGTCATCATCAACGGCGAATCACGTCCTTTGGACGTGCCGCCGATCATCTATCAAGGTTCGGTGCTCGTGCCGGTCCGAGTCATTTCGGAAGGCATGGGGGCCTACGTGCAATGGGTTCCGGAACGGCGTTTGGTGGTCGTGCGGTACATTCCGGCGACGCCACCGCCTAGCCCGGCTCCTCCGCCGCCGGCAGCCCCGCCACCGCCACCGCCACCGCCAACGCCGCCACCACTGACCAACATGATCTTTGTGGCCGGCGACTACCTCTTCTCGCCGAGCGTCTATAACGAGTTCAACAACGGCAATCATAGCAACGGCGGTAACGGCGGGTTCGCCGTCCACGGCGCCGGCACGTTCAGCATGGGTAATCTCGGGTTCATGATCGGCGGCGACTTCGTCCGCTGGCCATACCCGCATAACTGCACGACCGTGAACGGCGTCAATCAGCCAAACTGCTTCGTCACCGTTATCGGTGGCAATGGCAGCGCGGCCGTGGCGGAAACGAATAATCTCGCAGACGATAACGTTGACGCGCGGCTCGGCCTCGGGATCGCGAAGTGGAAGATCTACATCGCCGGTAGTTACGTCTGGTTCTCGAACAACTATGGCTACCCCAGTCTCGAGGGGGTTGGGTTCGGTGGCGAAAGACTTCCCGATCTCACCCAGGAAATCTCGTTCTTCGGCAGCGTCTACTACTATCCGCAAATCAGCGGAAACGCTTCGGTCAATGTTCCTACGAGCGCGGGAGGGAACACCACCCAAACGCTTACGCTTCAGTACAATTTCCTGAAGTACGTGGCCGGAGTCACCTTCGCGCTTCCCAGAATGCCGGTCTTCATCGAGGCCGGTTGGCGCGGCGAAAGTTGGACGGCCAAAGAAAACGCGCCGGGTAGCCGGACGTACAATGGTCCGTTCGCTGGTCTTGGAATAAAGTTCCCCTATCCATAGGAATCCGCGTTAATCGGTAAACTCCAAAGGAGCCCGTCACTTCGGCGGGCTCCTTTTCTCTTGAAGCGTTACCAACTTCGCGCGTTTATCGCATCGCATGCTCGGGGAAGAAACCATATTGTGTCTTAGTTTTTCTTAAGGAGGCATCGTGAAACGACTGAGCACCGGCATACTCGCAGCGCTGATTGCAGCGTTCTGCGGGTTAAGTGCGGGCCTTGCGCAGACGGGGGCGCCGCCGCCGGCGGACTTTGGTAGTCCGCCGTCCGGCCAGATTCCCATCCTTTATAACGACCATCACGTCTATTCCCGACCCGACGTGCTCAAACAAGGGCGCGTTTTAGCCGCACTGGTAAAGGGCGGCACATTGCTGATTCCGTTGCGCTCGATGTTCGAGCAGATGGGTGCGACGGTCTCTTACGATGCGGGCAGCAAGACGGCGACGGTTTCGAAACCGGGCGCCGAGGTCAAGGTGACCGTCGGCAAGCCCGAAGTCATCATCAACGGCGAGTCACGTCCGTTGGACGTGCCGCCGATCATCTATCAAGGTTCGGTGCTCGTGCCGGTGCGAGTCATTTCGGAAGGCATGGGGGCCTACGTGCAATGGGTTCCGGATCGGCGTTTGGTGGTCGTGCGGTACATTCCGGCGACGCCGCCGCCCAGTCCGGCTCCGCCGCCACCGTCTGCGCCACCGCCGCCACCGCCAACGCCAACGCCCCCACCGGCGGTCAACGAGGTCTTTGTGGCGGGCGACTACATCATCGATCCGCGCATCTACAACGAGTTTAGCCCGGGCAATACCGGTAACTCGTCGTACGCGATTCGGGGCGCGGGTGAGTTCGTTCTGGCGAACATCCCGTTCATGCTCGCGGGAACATACGAACGGTGGCAGTACCCGCACAACTGCACGACGACCACGAGCGGGGGCGTGACGTCGTTCGGTGCCGACTGTTACGTAACGACCATCGGTGGTGCCGGGAGCTCGCCCGTTATGACGACGACTCCCCTCAACGACCAACTCGCGGAAGTAAAGCTTGCCGTTCGCGTCCTCCAGCCGAGGATCTACATCGGTGTCGGGTACATGTGGGTTTCAAGCAACTATGGCTACCCGAACATGAGCTCGTGGGGCTTTGGCGCTGAGAAACTGCCGGATCTCAACCACAATTTCTCGTTCTTCGGCAGCGTCTGGTACTATCCGGACGTCAGAGGCTCGTACGCAGCCACCACCACATCGGCGCAGTTCAGCCTGGCGTACAACATCCTGAAGTACCAGGCCGGCCTTGAGTACGCATTCGGCAGTTCGCCGGTTTTTATCGAAGCCGGCTGGATGGGCGACAACTGGTCGAACAAGTCAAACGCGCCGGTCAACCGCTCGTATAACGGGCCGTTTGCCGGGATCGGCTTCCGAATGTTCTATCCGTAGGGAAAGCGAGTGAGCGGTGGCTCGGCCGATGGCCGAGCCCCGCTCGCTTTATTGACCGGGCTTCGGCACTTACGGTAAGATACTCCCTTGGCGCCCGTTTGAGCGCCAGCGGCACATCACGCCCAAAATCGGGAGAAACTTTGGCAGCCAAGAAGCAAACGAAATCGCGGCGGAAGCGCGAGGTCAAGAACGTCCAAGCGGGCGTCGCCCACGTGCACGCTTCGTTCAACAATACGATCGTGAGTATAAGCGACCCCCACGGCGGGGTCATATCATGGGCCTCCGCGGGCAACCTCGGCTTTAAAGGGTCGAAGAAGTCCACGCCGTTCGCCGCGCAGATGGCCGCCGAAGCCGCCGCGCGCAAGGCGATGGAGCATGGTATGAAGTCCACCGAGGTCCTGGTGAAAGGCCCGGGCGCCGGCCGGGAAGCCGCGATTCGCTCGCTGCAAGCCGCTGGACTTGAAATTACGATGATCAAAGACGTGACGCCGATTCCGCACAACGGCTGCCGTCCGCCAAAGCGCCGCCGGGTATAGAGCAGCATGTCGCGCTACACCGGGCCGGTCTGTCGCCTCTGCCGTCGCGAAACGGCCGCGAGCAAGACCGGCGAAAAAATTAAACTCTTCCTCAAAGGCGACCGCTGCCTTTCGCGCAACTGCGCCGTCGAGCGTCGGGGGACGGCTCCTGGCCAAAAGACAACCGGAAAATCGCGCACGAAAGTCTCCGAATACGGACGTCAGCTCCGCGAGAAGCAGAAGATGCGCCGCTATTACGGCGTGCACGAAACGCAGTTTGAGAACTACTTTCGCGAAGCGGCGCGCGTGCCGGGTCAAACCGGCCGGACGTTCTTGCAACTGCTCGAGCGCCGGCTCGACAACGTGGTCTATCGCTTGAATTTGGCGAGCAGCCGAGCTCAAGCGCGGCAACTCGTCACGCACCGGCACTTTCGCGTGAACGGTCGCATCGTTAATATCCCGTCATACATCGTACGGGCCGGCGACGTGATCTCGGTCGCACCCGCGAGCCTCAAGTCGACGATCTTCGAGTCGAATCTCGAGGTTGCGCAGAGCCGCCGGCCGCCGGAGTGGCTCGAATGGAACGATCAAGACAAAACGGGCAAAGTGCTCCAACCGCCACCGCGCGAACAGATCGACACCCCAGTCGACGAACAACTCATCGTGGAGTACTACTCACGATAACGCTACGACACTAAACCAAATTTTTCTCGGCGCCGGAATGCCGAGCTCCGGGACTTCGCTAAAACTTCGTTCTCGAGCCCCAACAAAAGAAACCACAACCCAACGCCGCTGCTAGGCGTCCGATCGTTGCGTCTCCTCGAGAGCGCGGCGGATAACGTAAGCAGCAACAAAGGACAGAACATACCAGATGACCACCGTGCTGGAAGCGCCGATCGGCGCGACCATCGAAGTTCGCGAGCGTCGCGACAACTACGCAAAGTTTGTAATAGAGCCGCTCGAGCGCGGCTTTGGGATTACACTCGGCAACGCGCTGCGGCGCGTGCTGCTGAGCTCGATTCCCGGGGCGGCCGTCACCTACATGAAGATTGACGGCGTGCTCCACGAGTTCTCGACGATACCCGGAATGGCGGAAGACACGATTGCGCTGATGCTCAATCTCAAAGGGCTGCCGGTGAAACTCAACAGCGATGAGCCCAAGGTGCTGACGCTCTCCGTTAGCGGAGCTCGCGACGTGACCGCCGCCGACATCGTGCCGGACGCCGACGTCGAGATTCTCAACCCGAGCTACCGGCTCGCCACGCTCTCCTCGAAGGATGCCAAGCTGACGATGGAGATCGGCGTCGAGAAAGGCCGCGGCTATGTCATGGCCGACCGCCAGCGCAACGTCGAGCACATGATCGGCTTGATTCCGCTCGACTCGATCTTCTCGCCGATCCGCAAGGTGAACTTTACCGTCGACGACACGCGCGTCGGTCAAAGCGTCGATTACGACCGCCTGACGGTCGAGCTCGAGACGAACGGCTCGATCACCCCCGACGACGCACTCTCGACGGCCGCCTCCATCATGCAGGAGGAGCTCGACCTCTTCGTTTCCTTCACCAACCGGGCCGAGCCGTTACCGGAGACGCCGCCGAACGAATGGGACATTCCGGTCGAGACGCTCAACCTGTCGGTGCGGTCGTTCAACTGCCTCAAGCGAGCCGGCATTTCGAAGGTCTCCGAACTGCTCGACTTGACCGAGGACGAAATCATGAAGATGCGCAACTTCGGTAAGAAATCGCTCGATGAGATCAAGCAAGTCTTAGCAGAGAGGGGGCTATCGCTGCGCCAAGCGTAGCGACGAAACGATGCCGCATTCAATCGCCTACAAGCGTCTCTCCCGGACCGATGGTCATCGCAAGGCGTTACTGCGCAATCTCGCAACCTCGCTCTTCAAGCACGACAAGATCGAAACGACCTCAGCCAAGGCCAAGGAGATCAGCCGCGTCGCAGAGCGGCTGATCACAACGGCGATGAGCGGCGATCTCGCTGCGCGCCGGCAACTGGCGGAGTTCATCACCGAGCCCGCCGTGGTGAAGAAGCTCGTCGAGCAGATTGCGCCGGCGCTCAAGGGCCGAACCGGCGGATACACGCGCATCACCAAGACGCGCGTCCGCTCCGGCGACGCCGCCGAGCTCTCGCTCATCGAACTCATGACCCTGTCATCGTGACCTCTTTGTCATCCTGAGCGGAGCGCCCGCAGGCGCGTAGTCGAAGACGAAGGGCGCGCAAGAGAACACGATGAGCTACGAAACTGAATCGCAAGCGCTCGATGCCGAGATTCTCTCGATCATCGAGGCCTGGCATCGGCGCGACGAGACGCTCAGCGATGACGCCTTCAATGACCTCGCGCTGCGGCTCTTCGCCTACCAGCTCCGCTACAACGCGCCGTACGCACGCTACTGCGTGCGTCTGGGTCTGACATCGCCGCCGACGTGGGAGCAAATTCCGGGAGTCCCGGCCGCGGCATTCAAAGAAGCCACGCTAACAACGTTCGACCCACGCGATGCGGCGCTGAGGTTCGAGACGAGCGGAACGACCCGCGGCGTCGGCGGTCTCCACTACATGGAAACCACCGCGCTTTACGATGCGGCGCTGCTCGCGGGCTTCGATCGATTCGTCCTCGCCGACGGCGCGCGGCTGCGTTATTTCAACCTCGTGCCGAGTCCGGCGGAACGCGAACGCTCCTCGCTCGGCTATATGATGGCTCGCGTGGCCGAAGAACGCGGCGACGGACGTGCGAAATGCTACCTGCGCGACGATGAGCTGCTCGCCGGCGAGTTCGAAGCCGACCTCGCCGCGGCGATCGCGGAGCAACAACCGGTCTGCATTGCCGCAACCGCCTTTGCGCTGGTCAACTTGCTGGATGCGATGGACGCGCACAGTGTGCGCTTCGCGCTACCCGACGGCTCGCGGGTGATGGAAACCGGCGGCTTCAAGGGGCGTGCGCGCCAGATCGATCGCGAAGAGTTGCACGTAAAGCTACGCGATCGTTTCACGCTAAGCGCCCGCGCAATTATCGGCGAGTACGGCATGACGGAACTCACGTCGCAATATTACGATGTTGCGCCGCCGGCGGAATACAAGGCGTCGCCGCCATGGCTGCGCACGCGCATCGTCGCACCCGACCGCACCACGCTGCCAAACGGAAACGTGGGCTCGTTGCTGCATGTCGATCTCGCGAACCGCTCGTCCTGCATCGCGATCCTAACCGAAGATCTCGGCTTTCAAGCCGCCCAAGGCCTCGTCCTAATTGGTCGCCAGATCGATGCGCCGTCGCGCGGTTGTTCGCTCGACGCCGAGCAGGTTACCGCTTCGGGCTGACCGCGACAGTCTCACTGCGTCTTCTCCCGCGGAGTGGACGCCCTCACGGGCCGCCATCGTGAGGTGATTATACCGCTATTCAGCCCGCCCATCGATAGCCCGCCGCGAAAGCGCGCAAGCTCGACCTTCATGCAGCGATCGACGACGACGTCCATACCGGCGGCATCCGCGAGCGCGATCGCCTCGTCGTTGACGACGCCGTACTGAAACCAGATCGCCCTTGCCCCGGTCGCGATCGATTCGTTGACGACGGCGACGAGCTCCGCCGGCCGGCGAAAGACGTCGACGACGTCGGGCGCACCGTGCTGCGCCGCGTAAGCCGCCAGCGACGAAAAGGCCTCGACGCCATCGATATCGTGGATGGTCGGGTTGATGGGTACAACGTTGTACCCCGGCTGGCGGCGCAAGTAGGAGAAGACGGTATAACTCGGCCGTAAGGGGTTGCTTGACGCGCCGACCATCGCAATCGTGTGTACGCGCTCGAGCAGATCGCGTCGCTGCGCAGCGGTGCTAAGCATCATTCCGCGCTTGTTCGCAGCGCCTGATCCAAATCCCAGATCAAATCGTCGACGTCTTCGAGGCCCACCGATAGACGTACGGAACCGGGTTCAACCCCGGCTTTTTGCAACTCACCGTCCGAAAGCTGCGAATGCGTGGTCGAGGCGGGGTGAATTACGAGGCTCTTTGAGTCGCCGACGTTGGCGAGGTGACTCCACAACTCGAGCGCGTCGATAAAGCGACGTCCCGCGTCGCGTCCGCCGCGCAGGCCGAAGGTAAAGACCGATCCGAGCGCCGGCTCGCGAACCCAGGCGACCTCGGGGCGCGTTTTGAGGAACGCGACGATCGCGCGCGTATTGCTTACGTGACGCTCCATGCGCAGCGCGAGCGTCTCGAGTCCGAGCAAGAGCAGCCACGCGTCCATCGGCGACATCTGCGCGCCGATGTCGCGCAGCACTTCGGCGCGCGCGCGCATCAAGAACGCGTATTCACCGAACGTTTCCGTGAAGACCTTACTGTGATAGCCGGGGCTCGGTTCGGAGAGCAACGGAAAGCGTCCATTCGACCACGGAAACTTCCCCGACTCGACGAGCACGCCACCAATCGTGGTACCGTGGCCATTGATGAACTTCGTAGCGGAGTGGACCACGATATCGGCGCCATATTCGATCGGCCGGCAGAGATAGGGCGTCGCAAACGTATTGTCGACGACGAGCGGGACACCGCACGCATGGGCGAGATCGGCGGTCGCGCCCAGATCCGAAAGCACGCCGGACGGGTTCCCGATCGTCTCGACGAAAATTAATTTCGTTTCAGGGCGAACCGCGTTCCGCATAGCATCGAGATCGTCAACGGGCACGAACGTTGTTTCGATCCCCATCCGTCGAACGGTCACGCTCAGCTGCGTGACGGTGCCCCCGTAGACGTTTTGGGTGCAGACGAGGTGATCGCCGGCTTGCGCGACCGAGAGTACGATGCAGAGCTGTGCCGCCAGTCCGCTCGAGAACGCAACCGCGCCAAGGCCACCTTCAAGGCTCGCCATGCGCTCCTCAAACGCGGCAACCGTGGGATTGCTGATGCGGCTGTAGATGTGTCCGTAGGAACGCAGCGCAAAGAGCTCCGCCGCCTGCTCGGTGGAGCCGAAGACGTATGCCGCCGTTTGGTAGATCGGCACCGCGCGCGAACCGGTTGCCGGGTCGGGCGGCGTGCCGGCGTGGAGTGCGCGCGTTTCGAAGCCGAATTCTCGCTCGTGCTCTATCATCGGTAGGTTCCGGGCCCTACTTCGCCTTATAATGCTCGTATCATGGGCATGACACTTACCGAGAAGATCCTCGCCCGGCACGCCGGGGTTGCGAGTCTCGAACCAGGCCAAATCATCAACGCCAAGGTCGATCTCGTTTTGGCCAACGAGCTCTCCGCGGCCGTCGCGATCAGCGTGATGCGCGGCATGAAGGGAGCCAAGCAGGTTTTCGATCCGAGCCGGATCGCGCTGGTAGCCGACCACTTCGTGCCCGCCAAAGATGCGCAGTCGGCGAAGCTCGCAAAAGTGATGAAAGAGTTCGCCGTAGAGCAGAAGATCGAACATTTCTTCGACGTCGGCCGCGGGGGCATCGAACACGTGGTGCTTCCGGAGGAGGGCCTGGTCGCGCCGGGCGAGCTGATCGTCGGCGGCGACTCGCACACCTGCACGTACGGCGCATTCGGCGCGTTCGCAACCGGCATGGGCTCGACGGATATCGCCGCTGCATTCGTCCTCGGTGAAGTTTGGCTCAAGGTGCCGGCCTCGATCAAGCTGGTGTACAGCGGAACGCCCGGACCGATGGTCTACGCGAAAGACATCATGCTGCGTACGGTCGGTGAGCTCGGCATCGACGGCGCGACCTACCGCGCGATCGAATACCACGGAACGACCGTCGACGAGCTCTCGATCACCGGGCGGATCACCATGGCGAACATGGCGATCGAGGCGGGAGCGAAGAACGGCATCTTCCACGCCGATGCCAAGACGATTGCCTATGTGACAGAACGTACCGACCGGCCGTTCGTCGTTGAAAAAGCGGACGCCGATGCCGTCTATGAGCGCGTAATATCGATCGACATCTCCGCGCTCGAGCCGCAAGTCGCGTGTCCGCATACGCCCGACAACGTTCACCCCATCTCCGAGGTCACACGCGAAGACCTGCCGGTCGATCAGGTCTTCATCGGTTCCTGCACGAACGGCTACATCGACGATCTTCGCATCGTCGCACAAATGCTCGAGGGCAGAAAGATTGCGCCGAGTCTTCGCGTGATCGTGAACCCGGGTTCACAGAAGGTTTGGATGCAAGCCGCTCAAGAGGGCATTCTGACGACCCTGGCCGCGGCCGGCTGCGCGGTCAATACTCCGGGCTGTGGCGCCTGCTTCGGCGGGCACATGGGAACCCTCGGCGACAACGAGCGCGCGATCTCGACGACGAATCGCAACTACGTTGGGCGCATGGGCTCGCCGAAAGCCGAGATCTATCTGGCATCGCCGGCAACGTGTGCCGCGTCGGCGCTCACCGGGCGCATCACCGATCCCCGCACGATCGCCGAAATCGATATCCCAAGCCACAGCAGAACATCCTCGCACGTATCACTCTTAAGTGGAGCCTACGCCGAATAATGGAATCGTCGCTGCGCGGACGCGCGCACAAATACGGAAAGAACGTCGATACCGACGTGATCATTCCCGGAAAGTATTGCAACATCACCGATCAGACGGAACTCGGCAAACACGCGCTTGAAGGGCTCGATCCCGAGTTCGTCGCGCGGATGAAGCCGGGCGACATCATCGTTGCCGATACGAACTTCGGTTGCGGCTCGAGCCGCGAGGTTGCTCCGATCGCGATTAAGGGCTCGGGAACCTCAGCGGTTATTGCGAAGAGTTTCGCGCGGATCTTCTATCGCAACGCGCTCAATATCGGGCTGCCGATTTTCGAATCGGCAGAGGCCGTTGACGGCATCGAATCGGGCGACGAAATCGAGTTGGAACCGGCAAGCGGCATCGTGCGAAACGTTACGCGCGGCACCGCATACCGCGCGGCCGAGTTTCCGCCGTTCATGCGCTCGTTGATCGATGCCGGCGGCCTCGTACCCTACGTCGAGGAACGGCTGGCGAATCGGTCCTAGGGTGGGGTGTACGACCCGTTCGATGACGGTATGCCGCCGGCTGACGGACTGACGTTCTCGATCCACTTCTCTTTGGCCCGATAGGAGGCGGTGAAGGGGACCTGCGCGTCCGATAGGGTGAGCATACCGATCATGTCGGTCGTTCCGTCGAGCCTCCCTTCCATCAGAATCGTCGTTCCGTTCGGCATCGTAACGATCAGCCGAACGTTTTGGCCATCGACCGTGCCAACCAATGGAAACCTCTTGCCGTGTGCGTCAAGGTACGTGCCGTTGAGCGCATCGCCATCCTGCTTGATGGCGAAGTGCGTGTAATCGGTCGTGGCGGGATGCTGAATCGCGACTTCCCAAACACCGTCGAGTCCTTTGCGCGCATTCGGCGGCGGGCTCGGCGTTGGTTTGTACCGTGGCATGCCCGTGGGCGTAACCTCGGGCGCCGGATAGAATGATGCGGTAGGCGTCGGCGCCGGCGTCGCGGGCGTACCGCCGATTGGCGGTGGCGTTGGGGGCGGCGTTGCCGCAAGGGCGACACTGCGCGAGCCGGGCGCTCCGGCAAAGAGAACGGTGGCGAGGGCGGCGGCAGCCGCGGAGGCGGTAAGAATGGGGGAAGACATCACACGTTGGGGCTTTGGGGGCCGCGGAGGCGGCTCCTTTTGACACCCTTGGTATAATGCAGAGGCTGTGAAGACCAAGATCCACCCCAAGTGGTACCCGGAGGCGCGCGTACACTGCGCCTGCGGCAACACGTTCGTTACCGGCTCGACGCTGCCCGAGATTTCAGTCGAAATCTGTGCGGCCTGCCATCCCTTGTTCACCGGACAGCAGAAGCTCGTCGATACTGCCGGGCGGGTCGACAAATTCAACCAGCGCTCGGCTGCTGCACGCATGAAACAAGAGGAAGCCGCAGCCCGCAAGGCTGCCCGCGAGGCGAAGAAGGCGGCAACCGCTCTCTGATCGACCGTCTGCGCTCGATGGCACGGCGCTTCGACGAGATCGACGCGCAGCTTGCCAACCCCAGCGGTAGTTTCGATCAAACGCGCTACACCACGCTGGTAAGGGAACGCGCGCAGTTGGAAGCGCCCGTTCAAGTCTACCGGCAGCTTTCTCATGCGCGCCAGCTCATCGCGGCAAACGACGAGCTGATCGCTCAGGGCGACGGCGAGCTACGCGAGCTCGCGCAAGAAGAGAATGCGAGCTTGCGCGAACGCGTCGCTGAACTCGATGCCGAGCTCGCGCAGCTAATGATTCCGCGCGACCCCAACGACGACAAGGACGTCTTCGTTGAGATTCGCGCCGGCACCGGTGGCGACGAAGCCGCGATTTTCGCCGGCGATCTTGCGCGGATGTATATGCGCTTCGCCGAAGCCAAGGGGATGAAGACGGAGCTCGTTTCGGAGAGCCCCAGTGAGGCCGGCGGCTACAAAGAGATCGTCTTCGCGCTCAAAGGCAACGAACCGTATCGCTTTCTCAAGCACGAATCCGGCGTTCACCGCGTCCAGCGAGTTCCGACCACCGAGGCGCAAGGACGCATCCACACCAGCACCGCGACGGTTGCCGTGTTGCCGCAAGTCGAGGACGACGTTGACATCGAGATCAAGCCGCAAGATCTGCAAGTGGATACGTTCAAAGCCTCCGGCGCCGGCGGCCAGTACGTGAACAAGACCGAGTCGGCGATCCGCATTACCCATCTTCCGACCGGCATCGTCGTCGCGTCGCAACAGGAACGGTCGCAGCAGCAGAACCGCGAAAAAGCGATGCAGATGCTTCGTGCGACGATCTACGACCGCAAGCGCCGCGAGCAGGAAGAGGCCGTCGACTCGATGCGCCGATCGCAAGTCGGCAGCGGCGAACGCGCCGAGAAGATTCGCACCTATAACTTTCCGCAAGATCGCATTACCGACCATCGGATCAACCGCAGCTTCGGAAACATCCGCGGTGTGATGGATGGCAATCTCACCCAAATTAGCGAGGAGCTCGTCGCCGACGAGCGAGCCCGGCGGCTCGCCGGCGAAACCGTCGATTGAGCGTTGCGGAGCAGCTCGCGCGCGGCACGGCCGCGGTCGCGAGCTCGAGCTCGCCGCGCGCCGACGCATTGCTCCTGCTTGCCTACGCGCTGCGGCGCGAGCGCGCCTGGATCTTGGCGAATGGCGAAGTCCCGGTCGCGGAAGATGATGCGCGAAACTTCGCGGCCCTCTGCGCGCGGCGCAACGCCGGCGAGCCGATCGCCTACATCCTCGGCACGGCCGGTTTTTATGGATGCGACTTCCTGGTCAACAAAAGCGTCCTCATTCCGCGCCCGGAGACCGAGCATCTCGTCGAGGAAGCGCTTCGATTCATCGTCGGGCCGATGCGCGTGCTCGACGTGGGCGTTGGCTGCGGAGCGATTGCGTGCAGCATCGCAGCAGAAACCCAAGCACTCGTCGACGGCACCGACCTATCACCGGCCGCAATCGAACTCGCCACCGAAAACGCGCGCCGCTTGAGCGTCTTCGACCGCTGCAACTTTCAGTCCGGAGACCTCGCCGAGCCGTTTCACGGCAAGCGATTCGACGTTATCGTCGCGAACTTGCCCTACATCCCGACCGCCGATCTTCCCCAGCCGCCCGACCCGGTTTCATTCGAGCCGCCCGAAGCACTCGATGGCGGCTGCGACGGCCTCGCGCTTTACCGCCGCCTGCTCCCGGAGCTGCCTGCGCTTCTCAACGGCTCTTCACTGGTGCTCCTGGAAGCAGCACCGCCAACGATCGGAGCATTGGCCGAGATGGCGCGTGCCGCGTTTCCGAGCGCGGCGGTTTCGATCGTCCCTGATTACGCGGGACTGCTGCGCTGCGTCAAGGCCTCCCTATAAAAATTGTCATCAATCACGCGGGACTGCCGCGCTGCGTCAAGACACCCTCATAAAAATTGTCATCCTGAGCGGAGCGAGGCGTAGCCGAGCGCAGTCGAAGGACGCGCAGCGTTGCATTCAAACGCACGACGCCTATGGGTACTATTTGTCAAAACACGAGCGTTTCAGAAAGAGGTCGAGTGCGATGAGCGTTTCACGTTGCGGTCATTACGTTTTCGGACTCTTCGTCGCCGCTGCAATGCTAGTGGCGTGCGCCGGCTCGCGATCGGTAACTCCGATCGCGCCCGCGGCCAACGGCGCGTCACCCGCGGCGGCGGAAAGTAAAACGTTTCACTACACCGGTGCGGAGCAGACGTTCAAAGTTCCAGCCGGTGTCACCCAAATCACGGTGTTCGCCAGGGGCGCCGCCGGGGGCCGCGGGCAAGGTCCAGGCGTACACGCCGAGCCTGGCAAGGGCGCGCGCTTGAAAGCCGTTCTTCCAGTGACTTCAGGTCAAAAAGCTTTATGTTTTCGTCGGCGGCGCGGGGCCCGAGGGCGAGGGCGGCTTCAATGGCGGCGGCACCGGCTGTTTCGATAGCCGTGCGAGGGGTTGTGGCGGCGGGGGCGGCGGCGGATCCGACGTCCGGCGCGGAGGAGACCGGCTGCACGATCGCATTCTCGTAGCTGCGGGAGGAGGCGGCGCCGGCCAATATGGATGGCAGGGTTATAGCAACGGCGGCAACAGCCCCGGCGGTAAT
>JBARKF010000291.1:0-10396 GCA_049800655.1 Candidatus Cybelea sp. | reverse complement strand
CGTCCGAATCGCTCGCTCTTTGAGCGTGCCCAAATCTGCTTTCGTCGTCATAACATTGCTAACGGTCCCGCGCTGCCGCGTGGAAAGGCCGCGTCGATTGCCGCGATGTCGCCCGCATCGAGCGGGAGCGCCCCCGCGGCCGCGTTCTCTTCGACGTGCGTTACCTGGGCCGCTTTCGGGATGGCAAAGACGCTCGCGTCGCGGATCAAGAATGCGAGCGCCACCTGGCGCGGCGTCGCGGCGTGCTTCCGCGCAACCACCTCGAGCACGTCGCGTCGCGCGCCGCCGCGTAGAAAGCTGCCCCGCCCCAGGGGGGTATAGGCCACGACGGCGATCCCGCGCTCGCGGGCCGCCGGCAGCACGTGATGCTCGATGCCGCGTTCGTCGAGGTGGTAGAGCACCTGGTTGCACGCCAGCCGCGCGTTGCGCAAAAGCGATGCCGCCTCGATCATTTCGCTCGCTTCGAAGTTGCTCACGCCCACGAATCGGCTCTTACCCTGTTCGACGAGCGTTTCCAAAGCTCGCATTGTCTCGCTCAGCGGGTGTGAACCGGGCCAGTGCAAGAGGTAGAGGTCGAGATACTCGCAACCGAGCCGCGCGATGCTCCGCTCGGCTGCGGCAAGCGTCCCTTGAAACGAGGCGTTGGCCGGTAAAACTTTCGTCGTAATGAAGAGACGCTCGCGCGGAATCCCACGAATCGCCTCGCCAAGCAATACCTCGACGCGCCCGGCACCATACATCTCGGCGGTATCGAGATGCGTCATCCCCAGTTCAATGCCGCGTCGAATTGCGCGACGCGCTTCCTTGAGACGCGCCCCGCTCTCGGGCATATTCCAAGTACCCTGCCCGATGGCCGGAAGCTCGACGCCGGTCGCTCCGAAGGTTTTAAAAAAACTCAAAATCTTCGTGGCCCGCCGCATACGCGAGCAGCCCTCCGCGCAAGTGTTGGAGCCGGGTGAATCCGGCATCGCGCAGGCGCTGCAACGCCCAGAGCGATTTCGCTCCAACGCGGCAGGCGACGATATAACGCGTTGCGCTGTCGAGCTCCGACATGCGGGCTTCGAGCTGCGATGCCGGAATGCAAACGGCGCCGGCGATCGAGCCGAGCACGGCTTCGTGCGGCTCGCGCACGTCCAAAAGCACCGCGTCGTTCAATGCTCGATCGAGTTGCTCGGAGTCAACCTCGACCACGGAAGTATCGCAAAGTTCGTCGTCATACGCCTTGCCGTCAACGGTCGTAATCGTCGCGTTTTCGCCGCAAAGCGCGCAGCGCGAATCGCGCTCGAAGCGCACTTCCCGCACGCGCGCGCCGAGGCTGTCGATCAGCAGCAGCCGGCCCGCGAGCGAATCGCCAACGCCGAGCAGGAGTTTGATCGCCTCGCTCGCCTGGAACGCGCCAACGATCCCTGCGAGCGCACCAAGTACTCCTCCCTCAGCGCACGTCGGACGGCTTTCGATCGGCGGCGGCTCGGGATAGAGACACCGGTGGCAGGGTCCTGCAGCCTGACAAAAGACGCTGACCTGACCGTCAAAGCGAAAGATCGAACCATAAACGTCGGGACGCCGTTCCAGGAAGCACGCGTCGTTGATCAGATAGCGGGTTGCAAAATTGTCGGTGCAATCGAGGACGACGTCATAGAGACGCACCAGTGGACGCGCGTTGCTCGCGTCAAAACGCAGTGGGATGGCGTCGATGGCAACGAGCGGATTGCTCGCGCGCATCCGCTCCGCCGCGGCGGCGGTTTTCTTTCGCCCGACGTCGGCCTCGCTGAAGATCGTCTGGCGCTGCAGGTTCGTTTCGTCGACGGAGTCGTCATCGACCACGCCGATACGGCCAACCCCGGCAGCCGCGAGGTACTGCAGCGCCGGCGATCCGAGGCCGCCCGCGCCGATGACGAGCACGCGCGCTGCCGCCAGCCGCTCCTGTCCGCCAAGACCGACTTCCGGAATTAAGAGATGCCGGCTATAGCGGCGAAGCGCGCGCGCGTTCACGCGGTTCGCTCGCCCGAGGGATGGCGCTGGTTCAACCATTCCAAAACCGTCGCGCGTGCCCGCTCCGCGGCGTACGTGTGATCGCTGTCGATCGTCGCGAACGTTTTCGGCTCGGGCGCGCGCTCGTAGAGTTCTCGAACGCTTTGCGGACTCACCATGCCGTCACGTTGCGCGGCCACGTAGAGTGCCGGGCGTCCGGCAAGCCGCCCCAGAAGCTGGGCGTACCGCTGGTCGACGCCGGCGACAAGCTCCGGTAAGGTGACGCCGACGACGTACGACGAGCGAAAGTCGGTCGCGCCGATTTTGCGAAGCGCCACCAATGACGTCGGGCGCCCGTATCCGGTTGCGATCGCGACCGTCCCGAGAATCTTCTCATCGAGCGCCGCGGTAAAGATTGCCGTCATCCCGCCCATGCTGTGACCGAGCGTGTAACTCGACGAATCGCCGCGTTCGCGCGCAAACTCGACGACGGCGGTCATTGCGTCGAGACAGTCGTCGACGCCGCGCAGCTCGCCGCCGCTCGCGCCGAGTTTGTGTCCCGGAAAGTCGAGGTTATAGACGCCGAACCCGTGGGTCGCCAGAAACGAGCAGAGAAAGTCCAGATTCTGCTTGCTCGACGAATAGCCGTGTCCGGCTATCAACGAGATTCCGCGCGGCCGGCGCGGCTCGTACCAGAGCACCGCGACCGGATTGCGCTTCGCAGCGATGCGAAAGAGCTCCACGCTACTCAAACGGGGATCGTTTCTCTCCACGCGTCGCCGCCGTCGGCATATCGCTCCTTCTTCCAGATCGGCGCGCGACGTTTGAGCTCGTCGATCGCGTACTCGCAAGCGTCGAACGCCTCGGCTCGATGCGCTGCCGCCGCGAGCACCGCGACCGCAATCTCGCCGACGCCGACGTCGCCCACGCGATGAACGATCGCAATCCGAACGTCGCCGAAACGTTCGCGTGCTTCGCCCGCGATCGCCGCGAACTCCTCGAGTGCCATCGCCTCATGCGCTTCGTACCAAAGGGCGCTAACCGCGCGTCCGTCATCCGCATCGCCCCGGACGATGCCGAGGAACGTGACGACGCCGCCGTCGCCGGCGCGCACGATCTGCTCGAGGTCGTGTGGGTGGATCGGTTCGTGAACGATGCGATGCAACTCGAGCCTGCGCTCTGATGCTTTTCCCATTGACCCCCTCCTTCGACGGGGACCGGCGCGATTCGTACCGAATTCTTCAAGCGGAAATTTTTGGATGTCACGAGCGCTGACCGTATTCGTCCTTCTAGCCGCGACCACCGTGTCGGCGCCGGCTGCGTTGCAATGCACCGAGCAAACGCTCGCGGTCGAGGGTTCGTCGGTCACGATCGGCTACTGCGTGAGCGGCTCCCCGAGCGTCAAGGGATCTGAAGAGATCGTGCCGGTTACGGCGACGTACTCCGCGCCAAACGGTTCGATACGGCGCACGATCGAGCTGCACTTTATCGCCGGCGAGCGCGTCTCGCGCGTGATCCAAAGCCTCGACCTCACCCCGCTGGGCCTAACCGGAACCCTTCATTTGACGATAACGTATGCGCGCGGCCTGGTCGACGTCGAGGGGGCGCTCCTGACGCCCGGAGCGATCACGATCAAGTGACCTCGGCTCCCGGTTGCTCTCCTAGTGCAACCGAATTCGTTTGCGACGGGCTCTAGGAGGTCGTATGCGGCGACGGTACATCGCCTTCAACCGTTCGAAGATCCCCGACGGCTGTCGATAGAGGAGCATTCTTTTCCCTATGCCTTGTACGGCGACGATCCCGAACCTCACGGCTCGCGAGCAAGCGCACCACCTGTACGAAGCGATACCCCCCGGTCTCTTCCGGGTCACCGATGAAAACGAGCGTATCGCCTGGCGCGTCAGCCCCGAGCCGTTTGCATTGTCTCCAGAACAAGTAGATGCGATCGAACGGCTCGGAACGGATCTGCTGCGTTTCTATCGAGGCCTCAACAATCTCTACAATCGCAGCGCGCGCGGGACCGCGCCGGCGTTCGTCGCCGAGTATCTCGATCGCGGTAAGCCCGAACAGATCGTCAAACTCGCGCGGCAGAACCGGTTCAAGCAGGACGTGCCGGGCGTGATTCGGCCCGATCTCATTCTGACGGCGGATGGCTTCGTCGCGACCGAACTCGACAGCATCCCGGGCGGCATGGGCTTTTTAGGAGCGATGACCGAGGCTTATTGCCAGCTCGGCATCGAGAGTCTCGGCGGCGACGATGGGATTCCCATCGGCTTCGCTGCGATGCTTCGTCACACGACGCGCGTTGAGTATCCGGTCGTCGCGATCGTCGTTTCCGACGAATCGGCGGATTACCGCGCCGAGATGTCGTGGCTCGCGGAAGCGCTGCGACGGTTGCATCTGGCCGATGCGTGGCTGCGCCGCCCCGAGGAGATCACTTTTACCGAAGAGGGACTCTTCATTGGTCACGAGGACGGCCGCGAGGCACGTTTGGATGCGCTCTATCGCAACTTCGAGCTCTTCGACCTCTTCAACGTTCCAAAGCAGGAGCTGATGCTCTATGCGGCGCGGCACAACCGCGCGAAGATTACCCCGCCGCCCAAAGCGCCGCTTGAAGAGAAGCTGGCTTTCGCGCTGCTTCACCATCATGCGCTGGCATCGCTTTGGCGCGCCGAACTCGGCGACGCAACCTTCGAACGGTTGCAGCAGCTCTTCCCGCGAACCTGGGTAATCGATCCGCGCCCCTTGCCGCCGGAGGGCGTGATCGCGGGGCTGCAAGCCGGCGGCGAGCCGGTCTCGGATTTTCGTCAACTCATCGCGCTGCCGAAGAGCGAACGCACCTACGTCGTCAAACCATCGGGCTTTTCGGAGTTGGCGTGGGGCTCACGCGGCGTAAAGGTCGGAGACGATCTCACGCGCGAGGAGTGGGCGGCAGCGATCGATACGGCGCTCGAGTCGTTCGACCGTACTCCCTGGATTCTGCAGCGCTTTCACAAAGGCAAGCTCGTACGTCAGCGTTACTTCGATCGCGAACGCGACGAGGTACGCGAGTACGAGGGCCGCGTACGCCTTTGCCCCTACTACTTCGTCAACGGCGAAGATAGCGTGCAGCTGGGCGGCGTACTTTCGACGATCGCTCCAGCCGACAAGAAGCTGATCCATGGCATGACCGATGCCGTGCTGACCTCGTCAATCCGCGCTTAACTCGTGATCGTTCTCTGCCGGCATGCCGCGACCGAGCATAACCTCGCGATGCGGTTCATTTCGACGACGGATCTGCCGCTCGGAACGCGTGGCCGTTCGCAAAGCGAGCGCTTACGTGAGGCGCTGCGAAGCTTCACGTTCGAGCGATGTTTAGTAAGCCCGATGCGGCGCTGTTTGGAAACGCGTGAGATTGCGGCGCCCGACGTGCCGTACGAGATCGAACCGGCGCTACGCGAAGTCGACTTCGGCGCGTGGGAAGGCCAAACGCTGGAGTGGGTCGAGCGTCACGCGCCGGCGCTGCTCGCGCAGCGGCAGCAGGACCCGGTCGGCTTTCGGCCGCCCGAAGGCGAGAGCATCGAAGAGGCCGCGGCTCGGCTCGCCGGCATAGCGCAGCGGTTACGCAACGCCAACGGCACGCTCGTCGTCGCTCATCGCTTGACGCTTGGTATACTAGAGCGCCTGCTCCGCGATTTGCCGCTCCGCTCGCGTCTCGTCGCCGGGTTGGAGCCGGCAACGTTTAGGATCGTTGACGCGTCAGCACCGCGTTCTGCGACGGAACGCTAATTTCGTCGGGCACGTTGGTGCTCGGATCGTACCAGATCGTCACCGGGGTGGGATTGGCGATTGAAATCACGGCGTCGTTCGGTGGAACGCCGGCCGGGCGCGTGCTGCTCGCGGGCGCGGCAGTCGTGAGCGTCTGAGCCTGCGCCGTCGCCGGCGTGATCCAGGTTACCGCCGAGTCCTTCCACGAATTGAGTTGCGAGGGCAGCGCGAAGAGCCCCGCAAGCAACCCGGGCTCGATAACGACGAAGTGACGGGTGTTTGCGGCGAGCGCGAGCTGCTGCGGTGCAGGGTTGAATGCCCCGGTGACGGTCGCCGATGTCGCGGTCAGCATCGCGCTGACAACCGGATTCTGGCTTGGCGTGTGATAGTTGCCGGCGTAACTGGTCGGCGCAAGATCGGGCCCTAGGACGAGTGAGGCCTTCGCCGAGAGTTGCATTCCCATCACCGAGGCGGTCGAGTCTTCGTCGATTTCGGTTCCGCTGCCGGTTTGCGAGACGCTAACCGACCACGCCCCAACGTGCTGTCCGCTCATGGCGGCTGCGTAACGGTACGTGCCTGGCGCGGGAAAGCCGGCGCCGCCTGCTAGGGCGGCGATGAGGAACGTTGATGCTAGCACCGGCTACGAGACCAAGACCTTCGAACGCACAAGTTGTTCGAGCGTATCCAATGCTGCATCGATCTCCATCACGGCATTATACCCATGTGGTGAGACGCGAACCCCGGTTGGGCGAGACGTCGTGACGATGCCTTCCCGGGCCAGCGCCTCGCCGAGCGCGACGCTGTCGCAGCCGGGCAGGCTGAACGTGACGATGCCCGACGAGATGAGCTCGCCGCGGTGCGTTGAGAGCGTGGCGCCGAGACGCTGCAGGCCTTCGCAGAGCCGATCGGTCAGATTCAGAATATGGCGCGCGATCGCGTCACGGCCGCTGCGCTCCATGAGATCCATCGCACCGACGAGTGAGAGCGCGCCGATCAAGTTTGGCGTCCCGCCTTCGAGCCGCATCGCATCGGTCGCAAAGGGCTGATCGTAGTTGTGAAAGTCCCACATGTCGCGCATCGAGCGCCAGCCGGGCATCGCTAGCTCGAGCCGTTCGCGCAACCGGGATCCAACGTAGAGCATCGCTACGCCATGCAGGCCCAGCAGCCACTTTGCGCCCCCGGCGTAGAGCGCGTCGATGTCGAGCTGCTTAACGTCGATTGGAAACGCACCCAAACCCTGCATGCCGTCGACGCAGAAGAACGCGCCCACCGTGTGGGCCGCTTCGGCAAGCCCAGCCAAATCGTGACGATAACCATCGCCGTATGAGACCCACGAGACGGCGACGAGGCGCGTGCGTGTCGAAATCTCCCGCCGTAGCACGTCGGGCGTTAGCCGTTCCCGAGCGGTCGGGAGCAATCGCACCTCGACGCCGCGGCGCTGCAATCCGATCCACGGGATTGCGTTGGCCGGAAACTCGTTATCGCAGAGCAAGATCTGGTCGCCGGCGCGCCAATCGAGCCCCGCCGCGATGGCGTTTGCGGCCGTGCTCGTGTTCGAGAGCATCGCAATCTCGGCTCCGGATGTGCCCACGAAGCGACCGATCTTCTCGCGATACTCGGGCATTTTCAGGTCGTGAGGAAAGGTTCCGAGCACGCCGGCATCGGCATGAGTCCGCGCGAACGCTTCGATTGCGCTGACGGTGGAGCGGGGTAAAACGCCGGCCGAGGCGTGATTGAGATAGACGTACCGTTCTGTAACGGCAAACTCCGAACGCGGGAGCGGCGTGTTCACTCGGCGCCGATCATGTCCTTAGTGTGCCATGCAATGTTGCCGGCACGATCGCCCACCCGCTCCAAGGAGGCGAGGACGAAGAGAAAGCGCGTGCCCGGCCGGACGATCTCGGGATCGGCTCGCATCTCCTCTTGAAGCAGTTTGATGCTGCGCTTGTAGAGCTTGTCCACCTCGTCGTCGCGATCGATGACGTCACTGGCCAGTCGAACGTCGCGTTCGGTATAGGCCCGCATCGCGTCGAGCAGCATCGCGTGTGCGACGGCCGCAATGCGGTCGATCTCAACGCGTTGCGGGCGCATGGGATGATCGGAGAGCTTGATTGCGTTCTTCGCAATGTCGACCGCGTAGTCGCCGATGCGTTCCAGATCGGTCGCGATTTCGAGCATCGCGGCGATCTCCCGCAGCTCGCCGGCGACCGGCTGCTGGCGCCAGATCAGCTCGATGCAGTGCGCCTCAACGCGACGCCGAAGATCGTCCACGATGTCGTCGCCCGCGACGACGCGGGCGCCTGCAGAAGCGTCCCGATTGGCGAGCGCGTCGACCGCGACGCGAATCGCATCCCCGGCGAGCGCCCCGAGCCGCACGACGTCCAGCCGCGTCGCCTCTAGCGCCTCATGATATGCTGTCCGAACTGCCACCTCTTCCCCCCGCGATAGTATAGGTCAAAGGGCACTTCCCTGCAACGCAACGAAGGAACCTGCGGCCTTTATCTAACCATAAGGTTATTTAAATGCAGTTTGAAGATATTCTGGTTGCTGTTGAAGAGCCCGTTGCCGTCGTGACCTTTAACCGGCCGGCCGTGCTCAACGCGCTGCGCACTCATCTTTTAAAAGAGTTTTCGCTGGCGCTCGCCGAGCTTGGGAAGAATGACGGCGTACGCGCGATCGTGGTCACGGGCGCGGGTGAAAAGGCCTTCGCCGCGGGCGCCGACATCGGCGAGCTCAACGCGCTGGCATCGGCAGGTTCGGGCGCCGAGCAGGCGCGCAGCGGACAAGCTCTGACGCGCCAAATCGAGCGTTTGAGCAAGCCGGTGATTATGGCCGTTAACGGCTTTGCGCTCGGCGGCGGCTGCGAGATCGCGATGGCCGGCGACATCCTCATTGCGAGTGAAAACGCCAAGTTTGGCCAGCCGGAAGTCAACCTCGGCTTGATCCCCGGCTACGGCGGGACCGCTCGCACGACCCGGCGCGTCGGCAAAGGCATGGCGATGTACCTCTGCTTAACCGGTGAGATCATCGACGCTCGCGAAGCGCTGCGAATCGGCCTGGTGCAGCGAGTTGTGCCCGCCTCGGAACTCATGAACGAAGCGCGGCGCATCGCGACGACCATCGCCTCGAAGGCTCCCCTGGCGATTGCCGCCTGCAAGCGCACGATCAACAACGGCGCGCATCTCTCGATCGACGACGCGCTCGAACTCGAAGCGCTGGAGTTCGGAACGCTGGTGGACACCGAAGACATCAAAGAAGGCACCCGCGCGTTTCTCGAAAAGCGCAAACCGGTTTGGACGGGTAAATAATCTAAAGCTTGCCGATGCCGCGCGCAAGCATCTCGCGTAGCGCGTTCCTTGCCGGCGCCGGTAGCGTTCTCACCGCATGCAGCGCCCCGCAGGCGGCGCTGCCGCAGCGCCCAGCGGGCTTCGTGACGGCGCGCGGCCCATCACCGAATGTCGTAATCGTGGGCGCCGGCGTCGCCGGATTGACGTGCGCCTATCGCCTGCGGCAAGCGGGCATCCAAGCGCGCGTCTTCGAGGCGAGCGATCGTATCGGGGGTAGAACGTGGACGCTGCGCGGATACTTCGCACAGGGGCAGATCGCCGAACACGGCGGCGAGTTCATCTCGCTCAATCAGTTCGAGGTGCAGCATCTCGCTAAGGAGCTCGGATTGCGCCTCGTCAACGTCAATCGCCACGAAAGCGGTCACGACATCTACTTCTTCGACGGCGTGCGCTACACGGTCGAAGAGGCACGCAACGACTACTTCACGCACGTTCGCGGACCGCTTCGAGATGCGGCCCGAGCAGCGGGTTACCCAACCAAGTACGACCATTGCACGCCGGGCGGACGTGCACTCGATCGTACGAGTGTCGCGCAATGGATCGACGCTCATGTACCGGGCGGAATGCGTTCGAAGCTGGGGGGACTATTAGCCAACGCCTGCGTGGGAGAGTACGGTGCCGACCCCGATCGTCAAAGCGCGCTGAACCTCATCTACCTGATTGGGCTCGAGAAGCGCAATCACTTCAATATCGACGGCTCGGTTGAGGCGTTGCATGTCGTCGGCGGAATGGATCAGATCGCAACTCAGATGGCGGCTGCGCTCGGGCACGGTGCCATCGAATGCGATGCCGCGCTGGTTGCTTTGCGCGAGCGCTCGGGCGGAACGCTTGCGTGCACCTTTGCCTCGGGATATCGCACGTTCGAAGTTTCGGCCGACTACGTCTGCCTAGCGATCCCTTTCACCACCCTGCGCGCCGTGGATCTGCGGCGCGTGCGCTTTTCGCCCCTCAAACGTATCGCGATCGACTCGCTCGAGCTTGGCACGAACGCCAAGCTGCACATGCAGTTCCGCCGGCGCGTCTGGTACGGCGAGCATCTCGACGGCACGTCGTACGTCCAGTTTCCTTACGAAGAGTCATGGGACGTATCTGCCGCGCAACAGGGCGAGTACGGCATCCTCGTCGGCTTCCCCGGCGGCCGCCGAAGCGTGTTGCCGGCTGCGGCGCACGGTCCCGCGCCCGCGCACATCGCGCGCGAGTACGTTGGCCGGCTAGATCGTATCTATCCCGGAGTCGCAGCCGAGTACACGGGCGTCGCCTATCTCGACGTTTGGGCGCACGACCCGTGGCACCACGGCGCCTACTCCTACTATGGCGTTGGCCAATATACG
>JBARKF010000290.1:0-3416 GCA_049800655.1 Candidatus Cybelea sp. | reverse complement strand
CATTTCACCGAAGAAACGTTCGGCACCAAAAACCTCGGCACGACCGATGCGACCGCCGACGACTTGCAGGATTCGTTCGACTACACGCAGCCGGCGCGGTCGTTCATCCTATAAGCGCACCGGCGTTCACGCCGGCCTGTAACGGCTCGCGTTTGGAGGAAGATCCTTAGGCGCCGACCGTCGTGCGCGTAGGATGCATAAACAGGTCTCGTAGCGCCCAGATCACTCGACTGCGCGCAACCTATCGCAAGCAGCTCATTTAGCTTGCTTTGCGCGGCGTACGAATCGCTGGCCCGACCCTCGATGCTCATCGGCAAGGAGAACGTTCCCGATCCCGGGCGATATCCGGTACAGGCGACGCCGACGCCGCCTTAGAACCCTCGGCGATGGTCCGCACGCTCGCGAGCGACGAACGAAGCGACGCCGGTGTTTCTGCGCCGTTCGAGCGCCGGCGTCTAGCCGCACGTTTGCACGCCGGCGCGGCGTATCCGATTACCCTGTTGATTGCCCCAGCCGGGTACGGCAAATCGATCGTGCTGCGTCACTTTCTCAAATCGCTGCGCGAGCCGAACGCGTGCTTTGTGCTTCGAGCCGAACACGCTGAGCTGCTGGGCTTTCTCCGCGGCTTTTCAGAAGCGTTGCGTGGGCTCGCGCCGCATGCGATCACGGCGCTCGCGGGCGCCTACGAGCGTAACTCTGCGTCGCCGGAGCGCGGAACCGACCTCGCGCGCTGGATGTACGCGCATCTCGAATCTTTTGCCGGTGTCATTGCCGTTGACGATCTGCACGTCGCCGATGGCGACCCCGAAGTGGCGACGTTTTTGAGCTCGCTGATCGAGCAGACGAAGGAGCGCGTACGTTGGATTCTAGCCTCGCGTTCAACGGCCGGGCTTTCAGTCGCGACCTGGCAAGCTTACCACGACGCGGATATTCCGATCGACGAGCGCGATTTGCGTTTTACGCTCGACGAGGCGCGTGAGGCGGCCCACGGATTTGGGCTGATGATACGGGATGAAGAGCTCGCAGATTTGTTGGCCCTGACGGAGGGCTGGCCGGCAGCAATGAGCTTCGCGTTGCGCACGTCCACGAGATCTTCGGAGCTGCGCAACGTCTCCTCGGTCACGCGCGAAATGATCTACCGGCTGCTCGCCGAGCAAGTTTACACGAGACTCGACGACGTCGAGCGCCGCCTGCTGGAAGTTGCGATTGCCTTACCGGTAATTGACATCTCAGTGCTCGAACGAGCGGGATTCGATTCCGCTCTGGCCATCCTCGAGCGCTTGCGCGAGCGGACTTCGTTCATTTATGAGGAGTCGCCGGGCATCTATCACTGCCACGACCTCTTTCGCGATTTCTTGCGCCATCAGAACGCGCTTGCTGGGCGGCGATCGCATCAGACCGCCCACGAACGAGCCGCGCGCGCCTTAGAGAAGAGCGGCGACGTCGAACACGCCATCGACGCATATGCGCTAGCGGCATCCGCCCCCGACGTCGTCCGACTGCTGGAAGAAAGCGGCTTCGACCTTCTAGAGCGCGCTCGCGGCGACGTCGTCGCACGCGCGATCGAGACGCTCGACGGACGGACTCGACGCGAAAACGCCACGATCTTAGCGTTGCAAGGCGTTCTCCATGGCATCGCAGGCAAATTCGCGCGAGCCGAATCGCTGCTCCGGCGCGCCCTCGCCCGCGCCGCCAACAATCTGGATCTCGTGGCAACCACAAGTCTCCGTCTCGCGTCATTAATTGCAAATCAGGGAGGCGATGCCACTGATTTGTTACGCGCCGTTGGCAATGACGCTCGGCAGAGTGCCGCCCACCGAGCAGAAGCTCTTTCCGTGATTGCGGGACAACGGGCGGTGGCCGCGGACTCGGTAACTGCACAGGTTGCTCTGGCCGGGCTTGAGCCTTTACTGCATGAATTTGATTCGGATGCGATTCGCGCAAAGGTGCTGCATCACTTGGGCATCGCGTTTCACCACTTGGGAGCTGCGGACAGGGCGTTCGAGGTGCTGACGCAATCGCGCGAGGTGGCCAGCGAATTGCACTTATACGGGTTAGCCAGCCGGACAAACGCCGTGCTCTCCAACTTGGCGCTCCATGAGGAAGACGATGTTGTTCGGCAGCAAGCGTATGCGGAGTCCGCTGCTGCCGCCGCAACGAGAGCTGGCGACAACTTCGCCCTTCAAACCGCGCTGCTTCAAATGTTAAGCGCGGAAATGCGACTCGGAGATCTTAGAAGTAGCATCGAGATTGAACAACGGTTGGCAACGATTTCGACCAGCGAAACGACAAAACGATATCTTGCACTTTTTAGATCCGAGCGACTCGCATGGGAAGGACGATTTAGTGAGGCTCGTCAGTTAATGGCATCATGCTGGACGAAGCTTGCATTCGACTTTGACCGAATCGCGTCGGGAAGCGAGTACGCGCTATTTTTAGCGCTGGACGGGCAGGGCCAATCTTCTGGAGACTTAGTCAAGCAGATTTTGCATACGGAGCCCTCAACGAGACAAACCGGCCTCGGCCGTATCCGATCGACGGCGATTGCCAAGGCACTGTGTGCGCTTGCGGAAGCCGTTAACAAGCGCACAACACGCGCGGATCGAATCCTAAAAACGCTAAGCTCGGAGGGCGATTCAGTCATAGCTTTGACTGTGGGAACCGTCTATGCTGTAATTTTTCGCTTGCGGCACCCCTATCAAGGTGAAGTTGATCAGATAGAGGAGGGTCTAAAAGGCCTTGCGGCGCTCGGTTACATAGGCCTCGGACACCTGCTACGCGCGGCGGATCGTACGCTTAGACATGCGCAACCCAAGCGTCTGTCCCGTGCTGATCTAACGCCAACTGAGCTTCAGATATTGCGGCTTCTTGCGGAAGGACTGGTCCCTAAAGAAATCGCGACGAGAAGCGGCCGTAGCGTCCACACGGTTCGAGTTCACATAACGAATGTGATCGCCAAGCTCAACTGCCACGGGAGCTCAGAAGCGATACAAACGGCAAAGCGGATGGGACTTCTCGCCGATGGAATTCAATGGTAGGATCGCAAGATTGAACTATTGCTGCAGGAAGTAGATCCGCGGCATTGGCTCGAGATCGATCGCCGGGCGGCCGCCTTCACCGGTGGGGTAATGCGGACGGACAAAAAGACTGCGCGCTTTGTTGAGCGCGCGAACCGATCGAATCCGGAGGTGGCAAAGGAAATTCAGCCGTCCTTCGACTGCGCTCCCCTTCGACTCGCTACGCTCGCTCAGGATCGCTCCGCTCAGATGACACGGGAAGGTCGGGCAGCTAAATCAGACTCTTGCTAGGCAAAGTTAACTAGGGGCGGGTACCGAGACCTAGGTGAGCCCACTGATAGTCCTGATGCTAACGCTCGCTGTAACGCCGCCAGACCCTCTGTACTGACTTAATTCGGC
>JBARKF010000289.1:0-33042 GCA_049800655.1 Candidatus Cybelea sp. | reverse complement strand
CGTCTGAGCCGTCTCGGGCCGCTGGTCGCGCGCGCGTTCGTCGTAGAGATAGCAACGCGCGACGTGACCGGCGCCGAAATCGTAGAGCGGCACCGGCTGGTCGCAAATCGGCATGCGGTAGATGCAGCGTTTTGCAAACGCGCAGCCGGGTGGAAGGCGTAAGAGGTTCGGCGGTTGACCCGGAATCGGTTCGAGCCGCCGCTGCTCGCGTTCGTCGAGACGCGGGAGCGAGGCGAGCAGACCCTGCGTGTACGGCATCCGCGGCTCGTTGAAAATCTGATCGGCCGTTCCGTACTCGACCATATTCCCGCCGTACATTACTAAGACGTTCCGGCAAAACTCGGCGACGACGCCGAGATCGTGCGTGATCAGAATGATCGCCGCGCCCGTTTCGCGCTGCAAATCGTTCATCAACTCGAGGACTTGCGCCTGGATGGTGACGTCGAGCGCCGTCGTCGGCTCGTCGGCGATGAGCAGCTGCGGGTTGCAAGAGAGCGCGATCGCGATCATCACGCGCTGGCGCATGCCGCCGGAGAACTGGTGCGGATAATCCCCCAAGCGTTTTTCGGGCAGCGGGATCCGGACTTTTTTGAGCATCTCGATCGCTCGATCGCGCGCGTCTTTTCTTCCTAAACCGAGATGAAGCCGAACCGCTTCGGAAATCTGCTCGCCGATCGTGATGACGGGATTGAGCGATGTCATCGGGTCCTGAAAGATCATCGCGATCTTGTAACCGCGGATCTGGCGCATCTCGGCTTCGCTCTTCGCGGGCAGGTTCTCGCCATTAAACGCAATCTTGTCGGCGATGACGGTCGCGTTGCGCTCCAATAGGCGCATGATCGAAAGCGCCGTTACCGATTTTCCAGATCCGGATTCACCCACGATGCCGAGCGTTTCGCTCGCGTCCAGAGCAAACGAAAGCCCGTTCACGGCAGTGACGGGCCCATCTTCGGTGCGGAACGTCGTCCGCAGATTGCTGACTTCGAGCAGCCGCACGAGTGCTGAGCGGCCTTAGATGCCCGTGAGCGAGAGGATGAATCCGAAAACGACGAAGCAGACCGCGACGAAACCGGTCACGCGCTTGAGCTGCTCTTCAGCGCCGAGCCGCCCGCGATAGTTTGACTCAACGCGACCGCCGATGGAGCCGGTGAGCCCCTCCTGTTTGGTCGTCTGGGCGGCCAGCAGTACGATCAGCGCGATCGCGGCGATGATGAAGAGACCGGCGATGCCGTGCGTCAGCCACGGGGCATGCGAGGCAATCCACGTGGTCGGGGCGATGGGCGGTGGCGTGGGTGGTAAGGCGGCCGGAGCGTTCGGCGGTACCGCACCATGAGGCAAAAGCGTTGCCGCCGCCGTCGGTACGACCTTCGTTGCCGCCACCGCGATCAGGAGAATCGAGTTCATTGCGGCTTCCTCTCTACGACCGCGGACCCCGACGCCCCTTCGACTCGGCCCTCAGGGGCCTCGCTTCGGCCTGAGCGAAGACCCTCGGCGTGCCCGACTCAGAGAGGCTCGACGAGCCGCTCCAGACGATCGTTCCGATCAAGCAGCGGCGCGTCTGGCGTGATCTGGCGCGTATTCTCTCGACGATCTTTAATCCGTTTCTGACCGCGCTCGCGCTCTTCGTTATCCTCGCGCATATCGGCGCGAAGGACACGCTCGACTTTTGGCGGCTGATCTTCGTCTCGACGTTCTTCACGTCGCTTGGCCCGATGCTCTACGTCTTCTGGCTCTACGCGACCGATCGCATCTCGGATCTCGAAATGTCGCTGCGCAGCGAACGCGAACTGGTCTTCGGCGCTTTCGTCGTCTTCGATTTCCTCGGCGTGGCCGCGCTGTGGCTGCTCCACGCGCCCAAGCTGATGATTGCGGCGATGCTCGGATACTTCGTTTCGACGCTGGTCGTGCAGTACATCACGCGCTACTGGAAGATCAGCACGCATGCGATCGGCATCACCGCTCCGCTCGTCGCGCTGACGCTCCTCTACGGCCGCCAGCCGCTGCCGTTCCTGGTGCTGATCCCGATGGTCTGTTGGGCGCGCGTCTACCTCAAGGCGCACACCGTCGGGCAGGTGCTCGCCGGCATCGGGCTCGCAATCGCCACGACCGGCTTCTTCTTCTCCTTATTCCACATCGGCCTATTCTCAGCGCACTAAAACTCCGGTGTCATCCCGGCAGAGCAAGGCGCAGCCCGAGTGTCATCCTGGCGGAGCGCCCTGAGCGAGCGCAGCAAGTCGAAGGGCGCGTAGTCGAAGGACCCGCAAGAGATAGCATTGTCATCCTGAGCGGAGCGCCCTGAGCGAGCGCAGCGAGTCGAAGGGCGCGTAGTCGAAGGACCCGCAAGAGATAGCATTGTCATCCTCAGCGTAGTCGAAAGGCGCAGCCCGGGTGTCATCCTGAGCGGAGCGCCCCGCAGGGCGCGTAGTCGAAGGGCGAAGCGCGAGAATGCTCGCGTCGTAAACGGCTTTCGAGCATCGACGGCGCCGGTTCACAACTGAGGGATCCGCGATGACGCGGGAACATGCCATTTCCCAACCTTCGCGCTATGCGGGTAGCGTAGCGGCCATCATTCGTGCGACGCTGGCCCGAAAGCTGGTTTCGTCGCCGCTGGTGACGTAGCTCGTCTCCCCCGCACCATTGCCGCGATCGCCGAGGAGTTTGGCAACCCGCTCCGCCTGCACGATCGCCGGGTCGACGAACGCCGTGTCATCGCCAAGCACCGCTCGGAAATGCGACTCCAGCACCGGATAATGCGTGCACCCGAAGACGAGCGCATCGAGATCGAGCGGCAGATGCGAGCAGACTTCGGTGACGGCAGCGCGTGGCTCGGCTCCCTCGATCGCGCCGGCTTCAACAAGCGGGACGAGCGCAGGCGCCGGAACCTCGACCACGTCGATGCCGTCGATTCTCGCGCGCAGCGTGCGCCCGTAGGAACCGGCCCCGACGGTTGCGGCCGTCGCAACGATGCCGACGCGACGGAAGCCGCCGCGTTCGACCGCGATTGCCGCCGATTCGATCAAGTCGATCACCGGCGCGCGCGACTCTGGCCAGCCGTAGCGCTCTGCGATCGCGCACGAGGTGTTGCAGGCCATGACGAGCGCGTCGACGCCGTATTCGTCGAAACGCGTGAGATTCGCGCGCAGCAATCGCAACAGATCGGCGTGAGTGCGATCGCCGTACGGCACGTGTGCCTGATCGGCGTAATAGAGAACGTCAACGATGGGCAGACGCTCGCGCACGCGCGCGAGCACGGTCAGCCCGCCAAGCCCAGAGTCGAATACACCGATCAACTATATCGTCCTGACTACGCGCCTACGATGCGGAGTTTATCCTGAGCGCAGTCGAAGGGCGAAGGGCTCAGGATGACACGCGAGAGTATCACTGCGCGGGTTGGTTGGGAACGGGATGCTCCTGCGCGTATTGCGCGATGCCGTCGGCGATTTCTTGTGCGACCTTTTGACGCCAGGCCGCCGAGGTGAGCAACGCGTAGTCGCTCGGGTTCGAAAGGAACGCGGTTTCAACGAGCACGGCCGGCATTTTCGTATGGAGCGTGACGTACAGATGGCTCTTCACGATGCCGTCGTCTTTCGTGCCGTCCGACGCGAGGTGGCGTTCGACGACCTGCGCGAGCGCTACGTCGTCGGGCTTGGAGATATAGGTGGTCGTCCCATATGGCCCCGAGTTGATGAACGCGTTGACGTGAATGCTGACGAAGAGCCGTGCCCCGGTCCTATTGGCGACGTCGACGCGAGCCTGCAGTTCTTGGTGCGCACTGTCGTCGGCAGCGTAAACGTCAACGTCGGTGTCGTGGGTCAGCTTGACCTGCCATCCACGCGCGACCAAGAGATCGCGCAGGCGTTTGGCCATGTCGAGCGTGAGATCAGCCTCGGAGACACCCCCGTGGATCGTCCCGCGATCGCTTCCGCCGTGTCCGGGGTCGATGACGATCAGGCGCGGATTGTTCGCGACGTAGTTGCTGCGCGGTCCGAACTTCCAGGCGCTCTGGTCGGTACCGCTATAATCGCTCGACGATTCGTCACTGGGCGCCGGAGTAATCAGCGCGGTGGTTTGCTCGCCCGACGAGAGCACGCTTCCAAGTGTGCCGCTTCCCGAGCGCGCTTCGTCGGCGACATCTTGCGCGCCGACGGCGATTTGCAAGCCTGTCGACGAAGGCGTTAGCGCGATCGACTTCGGCCCGTCGAGCGAGAGGGCGACGCGCACGGTCGAGGGATCGCCCTGCCGGGCGCGCACGGAAACGACTGGGCCCGCCGCACCCTCCTCGAGCGGTGGTCCTTGCAGTTGAGCGTTCTTGATATCGACCCAAAAGCGATTGTCGGGCTCGCGTAGCCGGTGCCACTCGTACGCGGCGTTGCCGGTGACGGCAACGGTGACGACGGCGCCACCAGCTGAAGGCTGCACACTCACCCCGGTAACGAGCGCAGAGCCCCCGGCCGTCGGAGCGTTCGCTCCGGGCGGCCCGGGTTCGGGCGTCGGCGAGCCTGCAGCGACCGTCTGAGGCGGCGATGAACTACCGTTGAACACGAGCATAACGTCACGATCGCCGATGTTGCGCGGTGCGCTGATGCTAGCGCCTGCTTCGAGTTCGACCGTCACCAGGGTGGTCGGAGCGCGCACCGTTCCCGATGTTGCGATCGCGACGCTCCGAACGCCTCCGGCGGCGATTTGACGCGTTCCGCCCAGGGTCGTACCGACGCCGTCGAATGCGTACGTCACCGACGACGCGTTTTGCTGCACGACGCGCGGATGGAGCGACGCGCCGCCGTGCGCCAGCATTTCTACGTGTCCGTCTTCTTGTTTTACGTCGAGCGATGCGAGCTGCGGCTGCAGCACCATCTCACGGCCGTCTTGGCGCAGCGCGAGCCCGAGCGCTCCCAGCACTTCGTTAAATGGAAGATAGGCCTCGTTCCCACGCAGATACGGCGCGAAGCTCGCCTGAAGTGCGATCGGCCCTACGTCATACCGGCGATCGCCGATTGAGAAGCTGATGACGACCGGCTCGGAGGTCGTGATCAGCACGTAACGCTCGCCCGGCTTCCACGTCAGCGCCGCGCCGGTATCGCGGAGGAGCGTTTGAAATCCGGCGTCGCCGACGCCTACTGCCTGCGCACCCGCGGTCGCGGCCAGTTGCGTAAAAAGAATCGTCTGACCTTGATAGGTCACGCGAAGCGGCGCGTCCGCCATTGCCGGCGCCGCAAGCGACGACGCCAGCCATAGAATAACGGGTGCGACTGCGCTACCAGTCCGAACGGTGAAGCGGTTGATCCAGCTCAAGATGTCCCCCCGGAAGCGTTTCCAGCCGGCTTCCGTCGACCGTTATTTGCACGGCATCGATGCCGGGAATGCCGGTGACGGTGTAGACGAGCCCTTTGAATTCGCCGTTTTCGCCGAACGAGCCGCCGGCTTGCGTCTCGACTTCCTTCGAAAGGTCGACGGTGGCAGTCGAACCGTCGACGCTAACGCCGATGACGCGTGTGCCGGGCGGAAAACGGATGGCCTGCACGTCGTTCGGCGGACCCGCGACGGCCTGAACCGCCGCGTAGAGTACCGTGTTGTGCAGGTGCTCGGCCGCGCTTTCGCCCGGCTGTCGCGGCCGCAATGAGACTCGCACCTCGCCAAGCGTTTTTCCGTCGAGTTTCGTGAAGTGGATGGCGATTGTTTCGCCGCCGCGCCCGGCGCGTTGTGAAACGTAATACCACGTGGCGGCGGCGACGACCAGCAGCAGCACGACGAGGATGGGAAAGCGTGTCGATCTCACGTCGGAACTTTTCCTTCGCGGAGGTCGGCTGAAATACCCCCGTCGAACCCGCCGCGCATGAGCATCCTGCTGCGATGAAGTGGCTGGTAAAGGTCATCCGGAACGAGCGGCGCGCGTTGGAGCGTGCGCGCCGGCGCTTCATCCGCAAGCCGAACGAGGAGCATCTGCATGACGTGCGCACTACCGGCCGGCGTTTTCGCTCGCTGCTCGAGGACGTTGCCGAGCTCGCCCCCTCCAAGCCGCTTCTGCGCCGGGTGAAACGTGCCGCCGCGGCGACCGACGCGGCCCGCGACGCGACGATCATCCTGCAGCTGCTGGAAAACAGCGTCGACCCGAGCGAGCTTTCCCACGCCCAGCCGTTGCTCGACGAGTTGCGCAGGCGCGAAAAAAACGCAACGCTGCGGGCGCGCAAAGAACTTCGACGAATGCGCTTTGCGCCGTAGCTTCGCCATGAAACCGCAGCCCGTCGAGCTCCGCGATGCGACCGGCGTGGTCGGAGTCGTCGAGCGCGTCTTGGAGACGCGCCTGCGCGAAGTTCGTGATCTAACGACCGGTCTGCAGTCGCGTAACCAGCAGGGCCTTCACGACTTTCGAATCGCATGCAAACGCCTTCGCTACGCCCTCGAACGCTTTGAAGCACTGGATCCTTCACTCGAGTCGGCTGCGCAACGTCTTGCGGAGTTGCAAGATGCGCTCGGCGAAGCGCACGATCGCGACGGGCTGCTCGCGATCTTGCCGCCGGCGATGGCGGCGACTGAACGCCGCCTGCGCGCCGAGCGAGAAGCGTCCGTCGATCGCGCCGTTGCACTCTGGGACGAAGTGCGCGCACTCATGGAGGTCGTCAGCTCTCATCGCGTTTGAATAAAGCTCTAATCGAGACCTACGCAAGCGAGCACCGATTGCGTGGTATTGAAAGAGCATGATGAACTTACGAAGCCTCCTACTCGCATGCGCGCTCGGTGGAGCGGTTGCCGGGATGGCACTCCCCGCGGCCGCACAAGTCTATGGCGGCGCCTACGTTCAGTTCGGGCCTCCGGCGCCTATTTACGAAGCCGTCCCGATCTCGCCGGGGCCCGCGTATTATTGGGTACCGGGATATTGGAACTGGAATGGCTACCGCTATGCTTGGATTCGCGGACGGTACGCCTACCGGCCCTATGGCGGCGCGATCTGGCATTCAGGACGCTGGGCGCACGCTACGCGCGGATGGTATTGGCGGCAGGGGCGCTGGGCTCAGCCATACTAATCGCATGATCGCATAAGACGCATAACCCATCGCCCACCTTCCAGCGGAGGTGGGCGATGCGCCACTGCGCGTGGAACCGCGCGGGCATGCAGCTTCGCCGGACGTTGGGCTTGCTCGACGTCGTTCTCTTTTTCGTCGTTGCAGGATCGAATCTGCAATGGGTCGCAACGGCTGCCGCCGCGGGACCGAGCTCGTTGCCGGTCTGGGTCATCGGTGCATTCGCGATGTTCGTGCCGCTCTCGATCGCCGTCGTTTTTCTGGCGTCGCATCATCCCGACGAAGGCGGTCTCTATATCTGGAGCAAGCTCGCATTTGGACCGTTCGCCGGTTTCATCACGGGCTGGACTTATTGGACAAGCAATCTTCCGTACTTTCC
Organism: Candidatus Cybelea sp.; assembly: GCA_049800655.1. Taxonomy (GTDB): domain Bacteria; phylum Vulcanimicrobiota; class Vulcanimicrobiia; order Vulcanimicrobiales; family Vulcanimicrobiaceae; genus Cybelea. The sequence continues at coordinate 25,644 of JBARKF010000289.1, read as the reverse complement.
GGCGTTGCTCTACTTTGCAGCCGGCAACGCGCTCTTCGTCGGCGGCACGAGCGGCGGAGCGCTCTCGGCGTCGCCGGCATACTTCATCGCGTTCGCGTTAGGCGGGCTGGCGCTTGCGACGATTCTCAACATCTACGGCTTAGAGGTCGCCAAATGGCTCAACAATGCCGGCGCCCTCGCGCGATGGACCGTCACGCTGCTGCTCGTCACGCTCGGCGCGTTGGCATGGTGGAAGTTCGGTCCCGCCACGACGATTAGTGCCTCGACGATGCACCCCGGCTTTCATCTCAAGGACGTTATCTTCTGGTCGGTCATCGCATTTGCGTGGACTGGGCCCGAGTCGGTGCCGTTCATGGGCGGCGAGATCAGGCATCCTCGGCGCACGATCCCGCTCGGTTTAGCATTCGCCGCACCCGCGATCGGGGTGATCTACATTGCCGGCACGGCGAGCGTCTTGGCGGCGCTCGCACCGCACGCGGTCAATCCTTCGTCCGGAGTAATGCAGGCAATCGCGAGTATCGTGACACGCTTCGGCTGGGGTGTCCTCACGCCGATCGCGGCGTTGCTCGTCGCGCTCAGTTGCATCGGCAGTTGCGGCGCGTGGCTGGGAGCCGTGGCACGCATTCCGTTCGTCGCGGGAATCGATCACTATCTGCCGAGCGGCTTCGGCCGGATGCACCCGCGCTGGGGCTCGCCGGTTGTCGCGCTGCTGACGCAAGCCGGAATCGCGGCGATCTTCATCTTCCTCGGCCAAGGCGGCACCAGCGTCCGCGGTGCCTACGACGTCCTGGTCAGCTCGACCGTCGTGATCACGCTCGTCCCGTTCCTGTTTCTGTTTGCGGCCGCGTTCAAATTCGGGAGCGCGCCGCGGACGCCGGAGATGGTTCGGATTCCGGGCGGCAAATGGACGGTTTGGATCGCGGCGCTCGTCGGCCTAGCGACGACGCTGAGCGCGATTATCTTTGCCGGCATTCCGGCCGACGACGAACCAAACAAAACGCTCGCGGTCGTGAAAGTCATCGGGCTTACGGCGCTGATGCTTGTAAGCGGCATCGCGATCTATTTTGCCGGCCGGCGCAAAGCCGCTGCGCGCGCGTAGCGGCCCGGCACGCGCGGTGGGTAGGTTACGGTCCGGGGCCCAGAATCACCCGCACGAAGTCGTTCGGACGCAGCCACTTTTGCACCGCAGCAACGATCTGAGCGTTCGTCACGCCGATCTCTTCGCGCGCGTCAATCGTCGCTTGGTCGAGCGGCAACCCCATTATCGAGAAGTGGATCAGTTGCTTCGCAACGCCGTCGAAGCTCGCCACGCGCATTGGTACGCTCGATATGAGGGATGCTTTGCCGCGGGCGAGCTCGTCGGGCGCAAGGCCGGTGGTCGAGAGCGCGTGAAGGTCGGACATGATCAGCGATTGCGCCTGCTGGATCTTGCTTGGGTCCGATTCGAAGTGGACCTCAAACGTCGACCGGTTCTTGTCGAAGTCGGCCTCGGTGTGCACGTCGTAAACCAGACCGTGGACGTCGCGCACGTCGTGATAGAGAATTGAAGCACCACCCGCGCCGAACGATTCGTTTGCGACCGCGATGACGGGGTAATCCGGATCGGTTCGCGTCAGCGCGAGCACCTGGGCGAGTTGCACTTGCGATTGGATGCGCTCCTTGTCGGGCACGATAGCGCTCGCCGCGGCGTTGTTTGGGACGGCCGGCGCCCAAGTCGCGGGCTTCGGGCCGCTCGCGGTCCAGCCCCCGAAGTACTTTGTGATGACCTGCTCGGCATGCGCCGGGTCGACGTCGCCGACAACGACGATCGTCGTCATATCCGGACGGTAGACGGACGCGTAATAGGCTCGGACGTCGCTCGCGGTGATTGAGGCGACGCTTTGCGGCGTCGCGAACCGCTGCTCCGGATCGCCGGCGGGGAAGAGCGCCTTGCTAAGCGTAACGTCGGCGAGGTGTTCGGGCGACGAAACCTCGCCTTTGACGGAGCCAAGCTCCTCGGATTTGATGGCCGCGAAACCCGAGGCCGGAAATGCCGGGTGCAGCTCTTCGTCCGCGAGCAGCTGCACGCCGCGCTCGAAATCTTTCGAGAGCGCGGTGAGGGAAAACTCGGTCCCAGGAGCGACCTCGGCCGAGATCGCGTCGAGCTGTGCGCGCAAGGCGAGCCGGCTGTAGGTCGTCGTGCCGAACGGCAGAAGGCCGGCGGTGATGGCTGCGACACCGTCCTTCCCCGGCGGCGCCTGCATCGATTCGTTTGAGTCGATCGCGCCGGAGACGACGACCGTGCGCGAGACTTGCTGCGGCACAACGATCAGCCGGACGCCATTGCGCAGGGTTGTATCCACGGGATTGACCGTCGAAGCCGGGACGCTCACGTTTGCAAACGACGCCCGCGCCCATTCCGGGAGCGGGTCGTGGTGTAAGAGCGTCGGCTTATTTTCGTTGCCCGCGGGCACCGGCGCCGCCGCAACCGTTTGCGCGGCCGCACTCTTCGGCGCGGCAACTCCGACGATTTCGTGGGCCGGCACGACGTACGTTCGCAATACGCGATTGACGTCGGCCACGGTCACGCGACGGATCGATGCGAGAATATCGTCGGGCGACGAGAGTCCCTCGACCGCCACCGCTTCGCTCCACTGAAAGCCGAGATCCTCGATCGAGTTTGCCTTGAACTCCGCCTGCGCGATCGCGCGTCGCTTCTCGGCGTCGACGAGCGCGGCCGGAACGCCATTCTTGCGATAGCGGTTGAGGACGTCTCGCAGCATCGCGAGCGCCGCGTCCGGCGAGGTCGTCACCGGCACGGACAGCGACGCCGCGGCCGAGCCCGCCAGCGGATGCGTATCGAAGTCTTGAAAGTTCGCCTGAAGCGCTTTGCCGTCGGCCACTAATCCGAAAAGATCGGAGCGTTCGCTGGAGAGTACCGCTTCGAGAATCTGGCCGGCCGCATACTCCCTACTGCGATAGCCTGGGAATCGGTACGCCAAGGCGACGAGCGTGTACGGCTGGTCGCTATCGACGCGAATTGTCTGCGATCGCAGTGGTGCGAGGTGCACCCCACGTCGCGGCGGCAGCTTCGCGGCCGGAATCGAGCCGAAATATTTGTCGACGAGCTTCACGGTAGCCGGGCCATCAACGTCGCCCACAATCACGTAGATCGCGTTGTTCGGATGGTACCAAGCGTCGTAGAGCGCGCGCAGCTGCGGCGCGTTGATCTGCGTATCGAAGGAGTGCAGCGTGCCGAGACCGTCGTTGCCGTACGGCGTGCCGGCGAACATGGCAAGGTCGGCCTTTAGAAAAAGGTGGGACTCCGGATCGCTATAGTCCTGAGTCACCTCGTTTTTGATCGCGCCGCGCTCGATCTCCCAATCCGTCTGCGAAAGCGTGAGGGCTTGCGCGCGTGACGCCTCCATTCGTAGCAGCAAGTCGAGATACTGCGACGGCGCCGTGAAAAAGTACTGGGTAATCTCGGATTGCGTATCGGCATCCCAGTCACCGCCGAGCAGCTCGGCGATGTCGGCGATCTGCGACTGCGAGAGCGAGGAGCTTCCACGAAACATCATGTGTTCCAAAGCGTGAGCTTGACCGGCGAAATCTTGTTCGTTGGCACCAACCTGATAGTTCAGCATCGCCATCGCCACCGGTGCGAGCGGATCGCGCACCACGATAACCCGCAGGCCGTTTTGCAGCGTCGCTCGCGTGACGGAGAGTTCTTGAGATCGTACCGCGCCGACTTCGCTTGCACAGAAGAGCAGAGCGGCGAACGTGCCCACGGCAAAACGGAACGCTGCAAACGATCGAGACATTCGGCGACCTCCTGCACTTGGCTACTCCGGTCGCAGACTCGTCACCTCCGGCGCAGGGGGAACCGCGCGCTCTTCGAGCCAACGCGACGCTCATGCGCCGTTTGGCAGCTGCCTGCGTTTGGGCCGTTATCGCGGCGTTGGCTATCGCGCCAGCCGGCGCGAATGCGCCGCGCGCGAGCAACGTCGTCGTCATCGTCCTGGAAAACCGCAGCTACGAACGGATTATCGGCAGCCCGGACGCGCCGTATGTCAACGGAACGCTCGTGCCGAAGGCCGCGCTGATGACGAACAGCCACGCGATCGCGCACCCGAGCGAGCCGAACTACCTCGCCCTGTTTTCCGGATCGCCTCAGGGCCTCACCAACGATTCCTGTCCGCACGAGTTTAGCGCCGAGAACGCCGGCGCCGAGCTGATCAAGGCAGGGAAAACGTTCGCCGGCTACTCCGAATCGATGCCAAACGACGGCTATACCGCTTGCTTCTTGGGACGGTACGCGCGCAAACATAACCCTTGGGTCAATTTCACCAACGTTCCCGCCACCTCGAACCTCGTTTACACCGGTTTCGTGGCACCGCCGCCAACCCTTGCGATCGTCGTTCCGAACCTTTGCAACGACATGCACGATTGCGACACGAGAACCGGGGACGCATGGCTCGCCAAAAACGCCCCGGCGATCCTTCGATACAACGAAGCGCACGATGGGCTCTTGATTCTCACATGGGACGAGGCTGAACCCGATGCCGGCGGCACGAACCGAATTGCCACGCTGTTAATCGGACCAACGATTCGGCCCGGGAGGTACGATCAGCGAGTGACGCACTATAGCGTGCTTCACACGATCGAAGCGATCGCAGGTGTCCGTTGCACGGGCAACGCGTGTCAGGCACCGGTCCTCACGCAAATGTGGCGCTAACTGGCGCCGTAGACGCGCCGGCCGCTGAAGTAGGTAGCGAGGATCTCCGTGCGTTCGATGGCATCGGGGGCGACGCGCAGCCAATCGCGGTCCACGAGGACGAAGTCCGCGTACTTGCCCGGCGTGATCGAACCGGCGACTTCGTCTTGAAAGTTGGCGCGCGCGGCCCAGATCGTCATCGACGCAAGCGCTTCCACCCGCGTCATGGCGCGGGCCGAATCCGAGATCGAGGCGAGAAAGGTTCGCGGCGTGCTCGCGGACTCGACCGGCGCGTCGGTGCCGTTTGCCAAGGGTGCGCCGCTATCGAGCAAGGCACGCCAGGCGTAAGCTCCGCGTGCCCGCTGCGGTCCGAGACGCGCTCGCGCCCACGGCAAATCGCTCAACGCGTGCGTCGCTTGCACCGATGCGATGACGCCGAGCGTCGCAAAGCGGGGGATGTCGGAAAGGGCGATTACTTGAGCGTGCTCGACCCGTAGCCGCGGGTCGCCGCTCCCCGCGCGCCGCAACGCCGCTTCGAAGGCGTCTAAGACGATTCGATTGCCGCGATCGCCGATCGCGTGAACGCAGACCTGAAATCCATGGCGCAGTGCACGTTCTGTCACTGCTTCGATGCGGGACTGCGGCGTAAGAATCAGTCCGCGGTTTGTCGAGTCGTCGCTGTAAGGCTCAAGCATCGCGGCCCCGCGCGATCCCAGCGCTCCATCCGCGTACATCTTCACCGCACGCACCGAGAGCCGCCCGTCGTGGGCACCATCGACGATGCCGCGGCGCATGTGTGCCTCGATCAGCGCCGGTTCGTCGTGTAGCATCGCGTGGTTGCGGATCGAGTACTCCCCGCGATCGATCAGCTCGCGGTGCGCAAGGAGGACGTCGTCGCCGCACCCGGGCTCGGCGACTGCCGTGATTCCCCAGCGATTGCATTCCGCGATCGCGGCACGCGTCGCTTCGACGAGCCGCTCGTGTGTGGGTGGCGGAATCTTGTCGTACAAGAGCGCTTGCGCCGTGTCGACAAGAACCCCGGTAAGCTTACCGGCCGCGTCGCGCAGCAAACGTCCCCCGTCGGGGTCTCGCGTGGAGTCGTCAAGGCCGGCCAGTTGCATCGCGCGCGCATTTGCCAGGAGGGCATGTCCGTCGACGCGCGTCAGCGCGACCGGCCGATCCGGAATCGCGGCGCTCAGTGCGGCATGCGCAGGAAAGGCCGCGCCGCCCCAACGATTCTCGTCCCAACCTCTGCCGACGATCCATTCGTCGCGGGAGTTGCGTGCAAACGCGGCGGTGGTTGCGACGACCTCTTCAAACGAGCGCGCGTCGGTGAGCTCGACGCCGTCGAGCGCGAGGCCGAGGTTGGTTAGGTGAAGGTGCGCGTCCACGAAACCAGGCAGCACGGTGTACTCGCCTGCGTCGAGCACTTCCGTGGTGGGCCCACGCTGCGCCATCGCGCCGGCGGCCGAACCGACGTATTCGAAGCGCCCCGCACGTACCGCAAACGCTTCCGGTGCCGGCGACTCGTCGTCGACCGAATGGATGGTACCCCCAAGGACGATGAGATCCGCCGCTTCGCTTATCATGCGCAACCGATTCGACGCGAAGCGTTACCTGGCCCTCAAAGTCAATATTGACTTTAAGCCTTCCGCTTGCTAAAGTCAACGTTAGACTTTAGATGCACAAGGAACTTATCGTTCTGGGCCTGCTGGGCGAGCGGGCGATGCATGGCCACGAGCTGCACCGCATCGTGCGCGCGCACGGCGAGCTCTACTCCGATCTCAAGAAGGCGAATCTCTACCATCTTCTCGCGCGGCTTGAAGAGCGCGGTTTCCTTCGGGTTCGAAGCGAGCCGGGAACGCGCGGCCGCCGCGGCGAGCGGCTCGTTTACGCGATTACCGCCGACGGCCGCCGACGGCTCCAGGAGTTGCTGCGCGACGTCGTTACCCGCTTCGAAACGCCGCACAGCGGACTCGAGGTCGCGGCAATTCTCATGTCCTCGCTTCCGCGCAAATCTGCCGTCGCGCTCCTGCGCGAGCGCGAAAGAGTCGTGCGCGCTCGCCGAGCGCTGCTCGAAAAAGAGTTCGCCGATTTCGGCAACCGCGGCCCGTTCGCCCAGATTTCGGCCGACCACATGCTCGCCGCGGTCGATGCCGAGCTCGGATGGATCGACCGGTCTTTGAAACGCTTGAAAAGGTGAGTGCTATGCTGACGTTTTCTCTCTTCAGCGCCAGTGGTTATTTGGCAGCCTTTCTGATCGCCGTTACGGTCGCCTTACCCTACTATATGCGTCGCCGCGGGATCCCGCTCCGCCCCCACTATCTCATCGGCTACGCAATCTTGGTTCTCGCGTGGACGCATTCGGTCGCGGCGATGTACGCAAAGACGATGTCGCGAACGAGCCTCATGGGCATCAACGCTGCGATGGTAGCGCTGATGCTGATTACTGTTCAAGTCGGGATCGGGCAGGCTTTGGCAGCGTCGCGAGGCGCGCGAGGCAAGCTGACGCGGTTCCATTTCGGCGTCATGCTCGGCATCGTCGTGCTCGTGGCCGTTCACCTTCTGCTCAATAACGCGGTGCTGCACGGTAGACTGTAGTGACGTCGATCGTCGTCTACGCCGCCTTTTCCGCGCTCGCGCTCGGGATTCGGCTCTACTTTCGCTGGAAGACCCGCAATGCACGGGTCGCAATCAAGAACGAATCGTGGCACGGCGGGATTCTGGCATGGTCGGCGTTTGCCGCAATGCTGATCCTTCCGATCGTCGGCTTCGCCACGCCGTTCTTGCGTGTCGGGGAGTTCGCGTCGCCGCCATCTGCTTTTTGGGCGGGCGCCGTCCTCTTAGCCCTCGTCGTCTGCCTTTTTTGGCGATCTCATGCCGACCTCGGCTTGAATTGGTCGATCAACATCCAGATGCGTGAAGGCCACTCGCTGGTGACCGGCGGGGTCTATTCGCGCATGCGCCATCCGATGTACTCTGCGCTGCTTTTGAGTGCGATCGCGTTGGTTCCGGTGCTGCACAACTGGATCGTAAGCCTCATTATGTTGCTGGTTGCAGGGCTATTCGTCACGCTTAGGGCCTCTGAAGAGGAACGCTTTCTTTCGCGCGCGTTCGGCGATGCCCATCGCGAGTACGCAGCGCGTACCGGCCGCATCGTACCGCGTTTTCGTTCTCGAGCGCCGGCCCCCCGGTGGCCGCATATCCCCGGCAAGTATGTCGTCGTTGACCCTCAAGCGCCGGTCGCAGTGACGACGCTCGGAAGCGTCGCGTTGCCCCGCGCGCTCGCCGATGCGTCGCCGCGCGGTCTTTGCATCGTCGGGAAGGTCGAAACCGAAAACATTGGGATCGAGAAAATCGTGCAGAACGTCGTCGCCAATCCCGCGATCCGCTTCTTGGTTTGCGCCGGCGAGGAGCCGCCGCGCCATCGCTCGGGCGCGACGCTGTTAGCGCTTTTCGAAAACGGCATCGATGCCGGCGGCCGTATCGTGGGCTCGCCCGGCCGTCGGCCCATTCTTCGTAACACGACCGCCGCCCAGGTCGCGGCCTTTCGCTCGCAGGTCGAGCCGGTCGATATGATCGGCTGCGTCGACGTTGCGGCGATCGCCACAAAAGTGCACGACCTCGCGGCGCGCGCGCCAAGCGTCCGTCCACCAGCGCACGTGCCGCCGCGGGTGGAACCGGCAGCCACTCCGTTGCTCGTCGCCGGAGCGCCCCCACCGGATCGCATCAAGCTCGACCAAGCGGGCTATTTCGTCATCCATGCCGGAGGCGACCAGATCATCGCCGAGCATTACGATTACCAAGAGCGGCTTCTCCGGTCGGTCGAGGGGTGCGACGCACGCACCATTTACTGGACGCTGATCGCAAACGGTTGGGTTACCAAGCTCGATCACGCAGCGTATCTCGGGAAAGAGCTAGCGCGTGCTGAGTATAGCCTCAAGGCAGGGTTGGAGTTCGTTCAAGACGGAGCATAGCTCATGTATTTGCCGCCGTACTTTGAGGTCGACGATCGCGCATGGGTCGTCGACCTGATCGAACGGCATCCGTTCGGATTGCTCGTCACCGGAGACGCCGAGTATCCGCGGATCTCGCATTTACCGCTGGTTTGCCGTGAAGTTGATGACCGGCTCGAGGTAATCGGCCACGTTGCGCAAGGAAATCCCCACGTGCAATCGATTCTGGCGGGAGCGCGCGCGACGATCGTGTTTCAAGGGCCGCACGCCTACGTTTCGGCATCGTGGTATGAAGAGCCGTACGAGACCGTGCCGACGTGGAACTATACGGCCGTACACATCGTGGGGTTGCTGCGCGAGTACGACGCCTGGGGCGCCGTAACGCTGCTCAGCGCGAAGATGGAAGGAGCCGATGGGTGGGATCCACAGCGCCTCAGCGCCGAGTACCGCGCGAACCAGTTGCGAGGCATCGTGGCCTTCGAGCTCTTCGCCGAGCGAATCTACGGCAAGGCAAAGCTTAGCCAGAATCGGACGAAGGCAGACCGGTCACGAGTGATTGCGAGACTCGAGGCCTCGAGCGATCAGGTCGCTCGCGAATGCGCGCAGGCGATGGAGTCGGTCGAGAAGCCGTGAAGCTTTGGTCGGCGCGCGTTGCTGCCGGCACCGTTGCGGCGTTGCTCGCCGGCTGTTTCGGATCGCCGGCGGTTGCCCCTCAACGCCTCAGCGGTGCAGGCTCTTGGGTGGATCGCAGCGCCAAGAGCACCGCTCTCCTCTATGTGGCAGACCGTGGCGCCGGCACCGTCAATGTCTACTCCTATCCGGGAGCTCAACGCAAAGGAACGTTGACCGGCTTCAAGCGCGCTGAGGGGCTCTGCGTCGATCGCGCCGGTGACGTGTGGGTCGTGGATAGCCTCACCTCGACGCTCTACGAGTACGCGCACGGCGGAACGCAACCGATTGCGACGCTCTCGGACCCCAAGGACGAGCATCCTTGGACCTGTTCGGTCAACCCTAAAAACGGCGACCTTGCGGTCGCAAACATCAGGCGTAGAAGCGACGATCCCGGCAGCCTCTCCATCTTTACCGGCGCGCGAGGAAAGCCGCGAACGTACTTCGATCCCAGCATCTTTCAGATGATTTCGGTCAGCTACGATAGTCACTCCAACATTTTCGTGGCGGGCGTCCCGTATGCACGGCCGCCATTTGCATTTGCCGAGCTTCGGCATCGCCGAAAGAAGTTTGTGGGCATCGCGTTGGTCGGCGTTCGGATCAAGTCGCCCGGGGGTTTGCAGTTCGCGGACGGCACGTTAGCGATCGGCGAAGACCAAGATAAAACCACCGTTTATCGCTTCTCCGGTGGAACGATCACCGGTATCACGTCGCTGCTCGGAGCGTGCCACGTCGCCCAGTTTTTTATCGACGGTCCAACGCTGGTCGCGTCGAGCATCTGCGCGCATACGCTACCGAGCGTGCTCTTCTACAACTACCCGTCGGGTGGACATCCAATAAAGCGATTCAGCGGTCTACAGCATCCGTTCGGCGTGGCAGTCAGCAACGTTTACAACATATAGGTCTTCGGCGGCTCGGCCATTTGAAGGATCGAGCGATCGATCTTGAAGGCATCGATGCCCGACTCGGTCGCACCGTCAAGGGCGAGATCGCTGAGAATACGCCCGATGACCGAAGCGAACTTAAAGCCATGACCGCCGCCGACCGCGACGCTGACGTTGGGATGTTCGGGTAGCGCATCAACGATGAAGTCGCGATCCGGCGTTAGCGCGTAAAGACAGGTCTTCAGCCGCACGAGCGGACCGAGCGCACCGGGAAGATAACGCGCGAGAAACCTGCTCACTCGCGTCGTAATCTCCGGGTCTTCTTCGAATCCCCTCGTATCCGGATCGACAGGTCTGCCGCCCGCGTCTTGCGTGATCTTCACTGCATCCGGGGCACCAAAAACCGGAAAGCCGTAAAAGGACGGATCGTCCATCCAAATCCAGATTGGAAACCTCCCGAACTCGAAGCTTGGCAACTCGCGCGCTTTGAAGTAGAGGACCTGCTCCTTCGTCACTTCAAACGGCAGGCTAACGCCGAAGTGCGCGAGCACGCGCGGCGTCCACGCAGCAGCTGCAACGATGAGCTTCGCGGCGTGGTAACGCTCGCCGCCGGCCTCGACAATCACCTCGCCATCGCTCGCGCGCAACGCCGTTGCGGGCGCGTGCTCGTACAACGTCGCACCGTACGCTTGCGCCGTGCGGCGCAGCGCCGCAGTGGCGCGTTCGGCTGCAACGATCCCGCTGTCGGCTTGAAAAAGCCCGTGGATTGCATCGCCCACGCGCCAGGCGGGCCAGCGGCGGCGGATTTCGCTCGCATCGAGCTCTTCGAAGGGCACGCCGCAGACGCGCATTGAGTCCGCATAGTTCGATAGCGGAATCGCGCCGTCGCGCGGACCGATATCGAGGCCTCCGGTTTTGAAGACGACGCGCTCGCCGGCATCGCTTTCGAGCGCGTCCCACGCAGCGTACGCTTCTTTCGCGAGCCGAACGTACGCCGGCGTAAAGTACGAGAGCCGAATGATCCTCGACCAATCGTGCGAGCTGCCGCGCGCGTGGCCCAGCTCGAACTGCTCGAGTCCCAGTACTCGCGCGCCGCGTTTAGCAAGCCAGTACGCGGCGCCGCTGCCGAGGGCGCCAAGCCCTACGACGATAACGTCGTATTCGCGGCGCACGACGTTTCTACAATCCCCTCGAAGCGAGATACCGGCGGATGTCGAGGCTGGCGTCTTCCATCGGCGCATAGTAGCCGTGGCGAAAGAGGCGCGACCGCATGCCGGCCTGTACGTTCTCGCAAATACTCCAATCTTGCCGGTTCACCACGTCCCAAAAATCGACGACGTCGCCGGGATCGAAATCGGGTTTGGCTATCTCGTCGGGATGAAAGAGAAAGTCGCACTGAATCGTCGTCGATGACGGACCTTCCGGCCAAAGAGAAAAGGCCGCGACGTGATCGGCGGCGAGGCTCAGCATGAAGTTTGGATAGATCAGCTCGCCCTTGTGGCGCGTCTTTTCGTCATCGCTGAGCCCCGGAAACGGAGCGCGATCGCTGGTTCCGTTCGCCGTGAAGGTCCAGGCTCCGTCCCGATGCGGAATGCCGCGTTCCCAATCGAGTTCGGCGCCGCCGTGACGTTTGAAGGCGGGGACGACGCGGCAGAGCTCGGGGTGGACGCCGGCGCAGTGATAGCACTCGTTGTAGTTCTCAAGCACCACCTTCCAGTTGGCCGCGACCGCGTAACGCAGCGATTGAACGATCTTGAGATCGGCGAGCGGATAGCGCGCGAGGCGCTGTGGAATCGCTCCGAGTTGAGAGGCCAGGGTCGCACCTCGCACTTCCGTCTGCGCCGGGGAGCAGTGCAGGAAGACGAACCCACCCCATTCATCGACCGCTACCCGGTGCAGACGGTGAGCCTCCGGCGGTACGTCGGCGGCCGCAACGAAGGGCGACGCGATCAGACGGCCGTCGAGCGCGTAGGCCCAGGCGTGGTACGGGCAGCGAATCGTTCCGTGCACCTTGCCCTCACCACAAAGCAATCGAGAACCGCGGTGACGGCAAAAGTTGAGGTGCGCGTGGAGGCCGTCTTGACCGCGAACGAGGATGACGCTCTCTCCCGCCACGTCGAGCACGCAGTACGCGCCGGCGCCTTCGAGACGATCCGCCCGCCCGGCTAAGAACCACTGATCCCAGAAGATCGCGCCTTGCTCGCGCGCGTAGAATTCGCCGTCCCAGTAGGCCTCACGAGGAAGTGATGGCTGAAGTGCAATATTTTCCGAAGGTTTCACCGCTAGATTTACCAAAAAGCCAAACAAACCGCTGGTGAGAGGCGGATTCCGTCAAACGAGCTAGAAAGTCCTTTGACTCGGCTTCGACATAATCGGGAGGCAGATGGCAACGTTCGTGAAGCCCAGTGCGGCCGGCGCGAAGACGCTGGCCTCTTCCTGGTACATTTCGCCCGACGTTTTCGCGACCGAACAAGAGCGAATTTTCGCGCGCGAGTGGTTGTGCGTCGGACGAGAAGAGGCGATCCCACAGAGCGGTGATTTCTTCACGGTGGAGCGCGCGGGCGAGAGCCTCATCGTCACGCGCGACACCGGTGGCTACGTTCACGCGTTCTTTAACGTCTGCCGGCATCGCGGCACGCGGATCTGCAACCTCGCCTCGGGGCACTTCCAAGGCTCGATCCAATGTCCGTACCACGCGTGGACCTACGGACTCGACGGTGCGCTGAAGGTGGCGCGCAACATGGCTGAGGTGCCGGCATTCGATCGTACCGAGTATCCGCTGAAAGAAGCGGCCCTGGCGCTTTGGGAAGGCTTCATTTTTGTGAACCTGGAGCGCGCATCCGCGTTCGAAGAGGCGTTTGCGCCGTTGATCGGACGTTTTACGCGCTGGAACGTGGGTGGGCTGGAAACGGCGCGCAGCGTCGCGTACGAGCTTGCCTGCAACTGGAAGCTTATCTTTCTCAACTACTCCGAATGCTATCACTGTCCGCTGGTGCATCCGCAACTCGACAAACTCTCGCCATCGGATAGCGGCCGCAACGATCTCGCCGAGGGGCCGTTTCTTGGCGGCTACTCGGAGCTGCGCGAGCATGGCACGAGTCTTACGATGACCGGCCGCAGTTCGCGTCCGCCGATCGGGAGTGTCGGCGGAGTTGAGCTCGATCGCGTCTACTACTACACGATCTTTCCGTCGCTGCTCTTGAGCCTGCATCCGGATTACGTCATGGCACACTATCTGCGGCCGCTCGCAGCAGACCGTACCGAAGTTGTTTGTGCGTGGCTCTTCGATCCAGAGACGATCGCGCGGCCGGATTTCGATCCAAGCGACGTCGTTGAGTTTTGGGATCTCACGAACCGTCAAGACTGGCAGGTTAACGAGCAAACGCAGCTCGGACTGCGCTCGCGCGCATATGCACCCGGGCCGTACTCGAACGCCGAGGGATTACTCAGTGCGTTCGACCGCCACTACATGCGCGTCATGGGGGCGTAGGACGACGCTGGGCGTGCTGCTCGCGGCGAGTGTGACGCTGCCGTCGCTGCCGGCTTTTTCGTGGCGGAACGTCGGTCCCGCGGTTTCGGGCGGCCGCACCTCGGGGGTGGCCGGAACGAACGCCGATCCGAATCTCTACTACTTCGGCGGCGCGGATGGCGGCGTTTGGAAAACGACCAACGGCGGCCTCACCTGGCAGAACGTGTGGCCGCGCGAGGCCGTGGGAGCGATCGGCGCGATCGCGATCGATCCGCGCGACCGCAACACGGTCTGGGTTGGTACCGGCGAGCCCAACCTGCGCAACGATATTTCGTACGGCGACGGCGTCTGGGTGACGCACGACGGCGGCGCTCACTGGCGAAACGCCGGCTTGCGACAGACCTGGGCAATCGCGCAGATCGTCGTCGATCCATTCAATCCACGCCGCCTGTGGGTCGCGGCGGTCGGCAACCCGTACCGCGACAGCCCGGCCCGCGGCATCTATCGTACCAGCGACGGCGGCCGCACTTGGCGACGTACCCTCTATCTTGGACCGGCGAGCGGCGCGTCGGACGTCGCGATTGACCCTCGCAATTCCAACGTCGTCTTTGCCGGCATCTGGCAGTTCCGCCGGCTGCCGTGGAGTTTCAGCAGCGGCGGGCCGCTTGACGGCATCTTCAAATCCACCGATGGCGGGGTTAGCTGGAAACGGCTGCGCGGAAACGGATTGCCCGGCGAAGCAATGGGCCGCATCGGCATCGGCGTCGCAGGCAACTGCGTCTATGCGCTAATTCAGTCGAAGGAGGGCGTGCTCTGGCGCTCCGATGACCGAGGAACCAACTGGCGGTTGATGACGCGCGACACGCTCGTCAACCAGCGGCCGTTTTATATGAGCCGGCTCGCGGTCGATCCGTCGAACGCCGACCACGTCTTCTTCTCTTCCGAGGATCTCATCGAGACGCGCGACGGTGGCAAAACGTACACCGACGTTGAGAGCGCGATCCATCAGGATCATCATGGATTGTGGATCTCACGCGACGGCCGGCGCATCATCGAAGCGAACGACGGCGGCGCCCCGATATCCATCGACGGCGGCAAAACCTGGGACTGGCGGTTCAACGTCGTCCTCGCCCAGATCTACCGCGTCGGCTACGACCAGCAGAATCCATATCATCTCTGCGGCGGGATTCAGGATAACGATTCCTATTGCGGACCGTCGGACTCTCTCAGCCAGTTCGGAATCGAGAACTCCGATTGGCGCGCGGTCGGCAACGACGGCGACGGCTCGTGGGCGTGGCCGCAGCCCGACGATCCCGAATCGATCTGGAACGTCGGCGTGAACGAGCTCAACGGCCAGCTCGGAATCTTTGACCTTCATTCGCGCCAGAACTACGACATTTCGCCGGACGTCATGGACACCAACGGGCGCGCGCTCGCGGGCTTGGCGTATCGCTCCAACTGGGAAGCCCCGATCGCCTTTTCTAACAACGTCGCTTTCTATGGCGCGAACGTGCTCTTTGCGACGAAGGATCGTGGGCGCACCTGGTCGATCGTTAGTCCCGACCTTACGCGTAACGATTCGAGCAAACAGCGGGTCGCGGGCGGTCCGATCAACACGGATGTCTCGGGTGCCGAGTTCTACGACACGATCTTCGATATCGCGCCTTCGCCCTTGGAGCCCGGCCAGATTTGGGTGGGAACCGACGATGGGTTAGTGCAGCTCACGCTCGATCGAGGGGCCCACTGGCGCGACGTGACGCCGCCGGGCATCGAGCCCTGGGGACGAATCGATACGGTCGAAGCCTCGAGCGCGGACGCGCGCCGCGCGTATGTCGCGATCGATCGGCACGTGATGGGCGATCCGCGGCCCTACGTTCTCGTGACCGATAATTCCGGAGCGTCGTGGCGGACGATCGTGAATGGCCTTCCTTCCGATCAGTACGTGCACGTCGTGCGCGAAGACCCAGCCAATCCAGATGTGCTCTACGCCGGATTGGAGCAGGGCGTTTGGTTCTCGCTCGACCGCGGCGCACGTTGGCAGAGCCTGCGATTGAACATGCCGTCGGTCGCGGTGCACGACATGCGCATTCAACCGCAGCGCCACGATCTGATGCTGGCGACGCACGGCCGCGGCTTTTGGATTCTCGACGATATCGCGGCGCTCAGCGGCTTGAGCAAGGCCGTCGCGGCGACTGCGCCCGCGCTTTTTCCGCTTCGCAGCGCGTACACCTGGTACCGCTGGTGGAGCGACTACTACGGCACACATCCGAGCGAATGTTGTCTCTCCGCCGGTGCATATGCAGGCGAGAACCCGCCGGAGGGCGCGGACATTACCTACTACCTGCCGTCCGCAACGCATGCGTTGGCCGAGATCTTCGATGCGCAGGGGCGTCGCGTCCGCTGCCTCGATCTCACCGGCGATGCGGGCGTGCAGCGCTCCGTCTGGGACCTAACCGAAACGCCGCCGGTCGAGTGGCGGCATGCGCGTGAATGGAATCGAGGTGGCGCGGGCGCGACCGTGGTCCCGGGACACTATATCGTCCGTCTGCATGCGGGAGAGACGAACCTCGAGCAGCCGCTCGAGGTTCGTCCTGATCCGCGGGCCGCGTGGACGCAAGCGCAATACGTCGAGCGATACGACTTCGTCACCGGACTCAACGACGAACTCTCGGCGATCGATACCACCCTGAACCGGATGGATTCGCTACCCTACCGCGACGCCGCCATCTATTCGATGTTCACCTCGGGCGTCGTGAACTCCGAGGACGATTTGCTCAAGCCCGACCGTCTGCGCGAGCGGCTGACGATTCTGCAAGGCGTTATCACGCTCTCGCAAGGTCCGCCGTTACCGCCGCACGAGCGAGAGGCGACGGCGATTCGCGCTCAGTTCGAAACCGCGATGGCGGCCTATCAGCGTTTTTTGACCGCGCATCACTTACCCCCCGATCCGAAACAAAAGGCCTGCTCATGACCCTCAAGATGACGTTGCTGTTAGCCCTTGCGTTCGTCGCGGCGACGGTTTTCGCTCGCGCCGGGACGACCGGCGGGATTAGCGGCGTGGTAACGCAGGCGGGAACGTCGACGCCGCTCGCGGGCGTCACCGTCTCGCTCAAAAGCCCGTCGCAAAGCGCGAGCACGATGACCGACGCTCGAGGCCATTTCGCCTTCGTCTCCCTCGCGCCCGACGAGTACATCATCAACTTGGATAAAGAGGGCTATACGCCGGTGTCGTTCGCCGGCGTCGCCGTCTTTGCCGACGCGCAGCAGACGCTATCGCTTTCGATGCACGTCGCGCTGAAGACGATCGCAAACGTCACTTCGCGCAGCACTTCCAGCCTGGTGCGGCCCGGAACGACCGCCGATCTTTATTCGGTGAATGCGGCGCAACAGGAACGTACCGCGGTGCTGGGCGGGGGCGGCGCGCTCAACAGCGCCTACTCCGCGATCGCGTCGGTGCCGGGCGCGTTCGTACCCGCGAATCAAAACGGGTACCTGCAAGCGGTTCACGTCCGTGGCGGCGACTCGTACGAAGTCGGCTACGAGTTCGACGGCATTCCAGTGAATCGTGCTTTCGACAACTTTCCTTCGGGTTCGCTCTCCTCGCTTGGGCAGCTCGAGCTGCAGGTTTATACGGGCGCTACGCCGTCGAATGCCGAGGCGCAAGGTTTAGCGGGTTTCGTGAATCAGGTGATCAAGACCGGGACCTTCCCCGGCTACGCCGCCGCTAACGTTAGCGCGGGCACGCCGACGTTCTATCACAGCGCCAACGTCGAGTTCGGCGGAGCGACGCCCGATCGCAACTTCTCCTACTACGTCGGCATCGGCGGATATAATCAAGATCACACCTACGTCGATCAATTCGGCGGCGCCGCTTATGCCAACGAGTTCGGGCAACAGCTGGGCTCGTGCCCCGCGCCGGGCGCGCTGCGCGGCACGGTTCTACCGTCGTGCTACACCAACGGTTCGCCGAACGTCGGACTCAATGGACAGCCAGGCTGGATTCTTGGTCCGATCGGATTCGGCACGATCAACGCGGCGAATATCGCGACGCGTACGGCGGTCGTCAACTTTCACTTCGGCATCCCGCATAAGAATGACGGTCTGCGCGACGACGTCCAGCTGCTCTACGACAACGATGAGATCTTCACGACGTTCCTGAGCTCGGTCAACGACGAAGGCTACAACAACTGGATCAATACCGTCGGCACCTTTCCGCCGTACTATCTCGACGCGTACCAATATAAAGGGCAGATCGGAAGCTTCTTACCGACGAATTATCGGTCGCTGGTAACGCCGTACTTCTATCCCTCCTCGCCGCCCCATCCGTTCGACGGTGCGATTCCCGATCCGTACGATCAGCGCGACCGCGGCTATAACGGTCAGGCGATCGTCAAGCTTCAGTATCAGAAGAACTTCAACTCGAGCGCCTATCTGCGCGTCTACGGTTATACGTACTACTCGGATTGGATCGAGAACGGGCCGATGATGTCGCTTCAGCCTTATGCCTATTACGACTCCGGCGACTATGAAATCAACAACCATACCCGCGGTATCAGCGTCGCCTTTACCGATCAAATCAACCCGCAGAATCTGCTCGAAGCTGAGGGGTCCTATACGACGTCGACTGGTGCGCGTATCTATAACGAGCAGATGTTCCAGTTCGGCAAGGCATACGGCAACGCGTTTGCGGTTCTCGTCAACCAAAACGACCCGCTCAGCGGTACCTGCTATCACCTCGCCGGCAACGGAACCAACACCGTGCCCACGACCTGCGCCGACGGTCAAGCCGGCGGCGTCGGCTACGGCCTGCTACCAACGTTTTTGAAACTAAGCCATCCGCTGGAAAACTCCGGAATCGGGGGAGTGCGCTGCGGCAGCGGTCCGTGCGCCTACTACGTTGTCGAGAACGGCGCCTACGGCCTCAACAACACCGTTACGCCCTACTTTACGGGTTACTCGATCACCGACCAATGGCGGCCCAGCGACAAGCTCTACTTTAACCTCGGCGTGCGGGTTGATAACTACAATTATATCGGTGCGAACACGGTCACCGGCGGCGCACGGAACTTTTGGTTCAACGCCTTTAATCAGGACACGTGTTTCGACAAACAGACTCTATCGCTCGTCGACCGCAGCGCGCTCGTCGGCTCGAGCAACTGGAGCACCAACTCCCAAAAACCCTGCTCCTCGTTCGGCCCGCAATACGTCAACGCAAATCTTCAAAACGTACCGGGCGCCTTCGATTACAACATTCCGCAGCCGCGGCTCGGCGTCACCTATACGGTCAACCCCAATACCGTGTTGCGTGCCAGTTACGGACGATACAACGAGCAGCCGAGTGCGGCTTACGAGCAATATAACTCGCTCGAACAGAACCTTCCCGACACGCTGGCACAGTTCTATCCGCTCGGCTTCACGACGCCGGGCCACGCGGTTGCGCCCTCCGTCTCTTACAATAGCGACTTTTCGATCGAGCACCACTTCCCCGGGACCGACATGTCGTTTAAGCTGACGCCCTTCTTGCGGCAAACGCAGGATCAAGTCGAGAACTTCTACATCAACTACACCGCCGGCATTACCTCGGGGCTCAACGCCGGCTACCAGACGTCGTCGGGGTTCGAGTTTCAGTTCGACAAGGGTGATTTTAGCCGCAACGGATTTTCTGGGCAGCTCTCGTTTGCGTACACGTATGCAACCGTAAAGTATAGCACCCTGCCGAACGGCACGACCGTTCTCTCACCGATCAACTCGGCGATCGCACAATACAACGCCTATACGGGCTCCTGCGCTCCTGGCGGCGCGGCATATCGGAAGAAGCAGTTCGGCGAAGCACTCTGTAGTTACACGACCAACGGGATCTACGCCGCACCGTGCTACACGTCGAAGGGAGCGCCGGACCTATCGTGCAAGGCCGGCGACGTGGCGAATCCGTATTGGCGGTCGCCGGCGTTTTCGCTGCTCGACCCGACGGCCGCGTATCTGCCCTTTTCAATCTTCCCAGGCGGCGTCGGCTCGGGAGTGAACGCGTACAACTATCCATACGTCGCCACGTTGCTGCTCAACTACAAGCACGACAAACTGACGGTGACGCCATCGTTTCAGTTTGTCGCGGGCAATCGCTACGGAGCCCCGATTACAACCCCCGGCATCGATCCGGCGGCCGGTTGCGGTCAGCCGCTTCCCGGGACGACCGCCGGCGATCCACGCTATCCCTACGGCGCCAGCGGCGGCGGTCCGTTCAACGCCAACCATTTGGGCTGTGCCGCGACCCTCTCGATTCCCGATCCTTACACCGGACAGTTCGACGGCATCGGCGCGTTCCGCGAGCCCGCGCAACTGCTCGGTCACTTACAAATCGCTTACGCGATCTCGCCGCGCATGACGGCATCGGTAACGCTTGCGAACTTGCTCCAGACCTGCTTTGGGGGCCAGCACACGCCCTTTACCTACTACTGGAGCAACTCGACGTGCCTCTACACCAATCTCATCGGCGGTCCGTTTACGCCGCCCGTCGGCAACGCCTACAACCCCGGCGCGAATGTACAAACCTTCTTACGCTATCCGTACGAGCCGGCCTTCGGCGTCTACAACGATCAGACCAGTTCGTTGGCCGAGCCATTCAACGCCTACTTCAGCCTCAAAGTGAGCATATAGATTGAACTACGACGCCATCGTGGTCGGCGGCGGCCACAACGGCCTCGTCGCGGCCTGCTATCTCGCCCGCGCGAAGTGGCGCGTGCTCGTGTTGGAGCGACGCTACATCGTCGGCGGCGCGTGCGTGACCGAGGAGATCTTCCCCGGCTTCAAAGTCTCGACGGCCGCCTACGTGAACAGCCTCTTTCGCCCCGAGATCATCGCGGATCTGCGCCTGGGAGATTACGGCTTTGAGGCGATCGAACGCAATCCGGCTTCATTCTCGCCCTTCTTGGACGGCCGTTACTTGATGCTTGGAACCGGTTCGGCCCGCGACGTCGAGGAGATCGCGAAGTTCAGCAAGCGTGACGCCGAGAACTATCCGCGCTACGAAGCGATGCTCGCACGCGTCGCCTCGGTCGTGGAGCCCACGCTCACGCAAATCCCGCCGAATCTCGTGCACCCAAGCCTCCGACAACTCCTCGAGGCCGGCAAAATGGGACGCGCGTTGCAGCGGCTCGGCCCTGCGATGGGCGAAGCGATCGAAGTTTTAACCGGCGCGGCCCGTCCGATACTCGACCGTTGGTTTGAATCCGAAGAAGTAAAGGGGACGATCGCAACCGACGCAATCATCGGCGCGTTCATGGCGCCGTCGATGCCCGGCACGGCTTACGTGCTCTTCCACCACGTGATGGGCGAAACGAACGGTAAACGCGGCGTTTGGAGCTACGTCCGCGGCGGCATGGGGGGCCTGACGCAGGCGCTGGCCGCCGCGGCGAAAGACTTGGGCGTCGAGATTCGCACCGAAGCCGAAGTCGCGCGGATTTTGACGCGTCGCGGCCGCGTGACCGGCGTGGCGCTCGCCAACGGGGATGAGATAGCCGCGAAACACGTCGCCAGCGGCGTCGACGCGCACCTGACGTTCGAAAAGTTGCTCGACGCTTCGGCCCAGCTTCCGCCGGAGTTTCGCGAAGCTATCGCCCGAATTTCTTACAGCAGCGCGTCGTGCAAGATTAATGTCGCGCTCGAGCGGTTGCCGAGCTTCACCGCACTCCCCGGACACGATCCGGGACCGCAGCATTTCGGAACCGTCCATCTCTGTCCGGATCAGGACTTCATCGAACGCGCTTATGACGACGCGAAGTACGGCGGTTTCTCACGCGAGCCGGTCGTGGAGTGCACGATGCCGTCTTCCTTGGATTCCACCGTGGCGCCGCCCGGAAAGCACCTCATGTCGATGTTCACGCAATACGCGCCGTACGAATTGAAGCACGGCCCCTGGACCGAGGCGCTGCGAAACGCGTACGCGGATAGCTGCTTCGACGTCGTCGAACGCTACGCGCCCGGCTTCAAAGACTCGGTGATCGACCGCCAGATTCTCACGCCGGTGGACTTGGAATCGACCTTTGGGCTGACGGGCGGCAGCATTTTTCAGGGCGCGATGCCGCTGCACCAGCTCTTCGCCTTTCGCCCGGTGCCCGGCTACGCGAGCTATGCTACGCCAATCCGAGGACTCTACCTCTGCGGCGCGGCCGCCCATCCCGGCGGTGGCGTCATGGGCGCCGCCGGCTGGAATGCGGCGCGCGTCATGCTGCGCGGAAGAGCCTAAAACGTAAGTTCAGCGGCATCACTTCTCCGCGGTGAAATCGCTCGGGACGCTGAATATCGGGTCGCCGTCGGCGATCGGCCGAACGTTACCGCGCTCTGTCACCATGGTGACTCGCCGCGTTTGCGCCGTGAACGTCATCGCGCTATACATCGCGAGCTTGCCTAACGGGAGGGGCGGCCCGCTCTGCGTTATGCGCAACCTCGGATCACCGGATGTGGAGAGTCCTCGCATGAGGCGCTCGTACCCGGCCATCATCTCCATGCCGTGAGCTCCGCCGGCCGTGCCCGGGCCGAAGCGCGAACACGTTGCGGACGGATCGGCGTACGTCGAATAGTAGCCGAGCAAATTGCCGTTCTGGGTGCGGGATTGACCGGAAGAATCCGTTTCGGTAAACGTGACGTCGGATCGAAAGCCGTTGGTCGGCTGACCCCCAACCTCGCGCGACCCAAGCGCGGTGTTCGTCACGCTGATGGCCACTCGCGAATTGTTGTCACGATTCGGTCCGGGGCCGGCGTTGCCGCTTTCGCCCGACGGCGGACTGGATGGCGACTCCATCGGAACGATCTTATAGGTTTTGGCCTTCAAATCGAGCGTCGTAATGGTGTGCGCGGTGCAGTCGACGATCGTCGCGGTCTGCTGCGAAACCTCGTCGGTACGTGTCTTCAGACCGGCAACGTAATGGCGTTCGGCAAGCCCGCTCTGCATCAGCTGCTCCACGTTCTGCGCCGCAGCCATCATCTGCTTATACTTTCCGAGAAACCCGCCACCGCCCGTGCTCGGCGGCGGCGCCGCGGCCGCGGTCGCATAGTCGGCATCGAACGAGCCGGGCTGCAGCGACGACGCATCGGCATTGGCCGCAATCTTGGTGACCGAATCCCAGGCCAGGCCGTTATCGGCCGCGGGCGACGCGAGCGGCGCAAGCGTAACGAGGAGCGAAAACGAGAGGGCGGTAACAGCCCCGCGATATACGTGCATGTCGTGCGCTTCGTCGAATGAGGCTGCTCCGCCCTGCAAGGTGTTAGGTGCCGGCGAGATCCTTCATGGCTGTCGTGAGAATAGCGTGGTATTGCGCGTCGGCCGCAAGGCCGTATTTTCCGTCGATGTCGGTCATGACTTGCTCGACATTAAAGCCTTCACCGCTCTGGCCGGCAGCCCAAAGCGCCGCAGCCAATGCTTTGCCATCCTTCGGATTCGGCTCGGGTTGACTCGGGAGCTGGACCTTTTTTACGGTGACGATCCGCAGCGAATCGTTCACGACGAAGTCGAAGGTTTTGAGAAACTGGGCGACTTGATCCTTTCCGTACTGCTTCGTCAACTTTGCAACTTCTGCATCGAAGAGCGCACCGGTGAGCGTCTTGAGCAGCGTTACGGTATTGAAGCTGCTCGGGCCGCCGCCGGCCTCAACCATCGAGAGCGTCAGCGCGAGGGACGGAGCGCCGGTATAACGAGAAGTACGCGAAGGAACGGACGACGTACGATTTTGGATTGGGTTAGATGCGAACGAGCGCGATCGGCTTCGTGGTCGGCTGCTTTGAGCCGCCCGCGGGTTCCACGCTAACGGCGACGGCTGCAAGCGTCGTTGCCGTTTCAGGAAGCCGTACGACGGTCGCGCCGCCGCTTCCAGGCAAGAAGGTCGTCGACGGAGCGACGGCTTTCGCGCCTTTCGCCAGCGTCCACGCCTGATAGACGTGGCCGGGCGGCGGGGCCGGGAGGTCGCGCATCGCCAAGTAGAGGTGGTCGCCGCGTGTGAGCACTTCACCGCCGGAAAAGGCGAAGCGCCGCGCATCCGGCGCGGCAAGGTCGGCGATCGTCTGCTGCTGTGAGACCAGTCGCCCTTTGAGGGCAATTTGGGCGAGACCGGTGATAAGCGCGATTGCGAGACACGCCGCCGCAAAGAGATACGCCGGCCAAACGTGCGGTACGCGTTGCTGCCCAGCCTCGGCGCGCACACGCTGCATCACCCGTGCCTTGATCAGCGGCGACGCAGCGGCGGCACCCGTCGATTCGTCAGTGCACGCTTCGGCCGAATAGGCGACGGCGGTTACCGCCGGACGCATGAACTGGTATTCTGCGCGACACTCTTCGCAGGTTTCAATGTGTGCGGCAACCTCAGCGGCTTCCTCGGGCGAAAGCGATCCGAGCGCGTACATCGCAACGTTGTCGAGCATCTCGTCGTGCGACGTCATACGGTAACCGCTCCTTCGAGGGCGCTGCGAAGGCGGCGCAGCCCGGTTCGAATTCGCGTCTTGATGGTTCCCAGCGGCAATCCAGTTTGGCGGGCGATCTCTTCCTGCGTGACGCCGCCGAAAAAGCCGAGCTCGATTAACTCCCGCTGCTCGGGAGGAAGCTGTGCGAGGGCACCGCGCACGCGTTCCGCGGTGACGTGCGCGAGCGCCGTATCCTCGATCGCGTCCTCTGCCGGAAGCGATTCGGGAATCTCGCGCTCGTCGCGAATGGCTCGGCTGCGCAGCAAATCGTACGCACGGTTTCGCGTGACTCGCGCAATCCAAGCCGCAAAGTTGCCGCCCCGGAAGAGGGCCGGGCTGCTCCAAACTTTCAGAAACACGGCTTGCGTCACGTCCTCGGCAACCAGCGGATCGGAAAGCACGCGGACGGCCAGCCCGTAAACGAGGCGGTGGTACTCATCGTAGAGCACCTCGAAAGCGTCCGCGTCACGGGCGCGCACTCGTTCCATGAGCCGGCCTGCGTCTTCCACCGCTACACGCTTCGCTGCTTTCCTGGTTTCGCACTGCCCCGTTAAACGTGCCAGGCTCAGCGGCAGATTGCGGCGAGGGCTCGGAGCCTAAGTGACGAACTCGGAGGGTTCCCGGTCGGAGGTTCTCGATGAAGACGTACGGCGTTTCACGTTCGACGATCGCCTCGCCCGCGGCGGTCTGGAGTCTCTGGTCGGATCCGAATAATTGGAGCCACTGGAACTCCGGCATCGCGTCCGCGCGCGTGGACGCTCCGATCGCCGAGGGAACGAAGGGTACGATGACGACCAGTCGCGGCAGCTCGCACGATGTAACGTTTCACGACGTAATGCCCGGGCGCGGCTTCAGCATGTCGATGAACGGTCCGCCGTTGAGCAATTTTACGTTCAGTTGTGAGATCGTGCCGGCCGGCAGCGGCAGCACGATTTCGCAACACGTGGCGTTTACCGGGCCGCTCGGATTTCTCTTCGGAGCGATGATGGGGAATGAAATGGCCAAGCAGTTCGTACGAGATAGCACCAAACTCGGAAAGTTAACCCAGGCGTCCGTTACGGATAGGCCCGCTAGAGCGTGAAGTCTAGTGTCTTAGGCGTCACCCATCGGCTCCGGCGCAGGGCATCAGCCGGGCTAGAGCTTACGGATAGCCTCGTCTATTTTCATTTTCAAAGTGGCTGAGTCGACGCCGGTTACCGGGTTGACAGCGACCGGATTAGCGAACTGATAGCCAAACTGCTTACTACGGCTCTTGTCATTCCGCACGGTGACCATACCGGAGAGGAACCCGACGTTCCCGAGACCGACGTTTATCCCGTCGCCATTGGCCCAGCTTAGGGGCACGGTCATGCGAAAGTCCAGAGCATCACTTTGGCCGGTAGCGTTCACGACGGTTTGCACGCCGCCGGGCGCAGCCTGAAAGTCCGAATGAGAGACTTCGACGTTCTTCAACGGCAGGGCTTCGAGGGCGGTCTTGAACGACGCTTCGCAGCTATCTACCAACTTCCCGAGTCTCTCGCGTGA
>JBARKF010000288.1:0-4890 GCA_049800655.1 Candidatus Cybelea sp. | reverse complement strand
CGCGCGCCCAGCGCCAGCTTTACGCCCTCGCCCGCGAGCGCGAGCGCGACCGCTGCGCCAAGCCCCGAACTCGCGCCCGTTACCAACGCCGTCTTGCCCTTTATTCCGAAATCCATCCCGGTGCGGTTTTTGACCTACCGTGGCCTGACCTTGCGCGGACTAGGCGCCTCTGATATTCTAAGCCGGTCGCCGGGACGGTCGTCGAGCGCACTGTACCCGAGCGAGACCATCCTGCCTAAGGAGTTTTCATTCGTGCCGCTCAGCAAAGAACTCAAAGCCGACATCGCCACCAAATACGGTCGCGGATCGAACGACACCGGATCGGCCGAAGTGCAGATCGCGATGCTGACTGCTTCCATCAATCACCTTACCGAGCACCTCAAGATCCACAAGAAGGATCATCACAGCCGGCGCGGTTTGCTATTGCAAGTCGGCCAGCGCCGTCGCCTCCTCAACTATCTGCACGCGAAAGATCTCGAGCGCTACCGCGGTTTGATTTCGGAACTCGGTTTACGTCGCTGAAGGCCGCGAATCGCGCGGCCGGGCTTAACGTAATGCCTCAGAGACGCTCGTCGCTCCGCATCCTGCTACGCTCCTGCTGCGCGGCCTCCTCGCTCCGCCATCCATGCCCTTCGACTCGCTGCGCTCGCTCAGGATCGTCGGTCCGAGCCTCTTCGGCATTAGGTTAAGCCCGGCCGCGCGATTCGCTTAGCGGGATGAAGTTTTGCGCTTGTGGGCGCGGCGTGCGGCTTCGACGATCGCGTCGGCGCCCATGCCGTAGTACTCGATAAGCTCCATCGGATCGCCCGATTGTCCGAAGCGATCGTCGACGCCGACGAACTCGATCGGCGCCGGAAATTGTTGTGAAAGAATTTCCGCGACGCGCGAACCCATGCCGCCGGCTTTTTGGTGCTCTTCCACGGTGACGACCGCGCCGCACGCCTGGGCGGCACCGACGATGGCGCCTTCGTCCATCGGCTTGACGGTGTGATTGTTGACGACGCGGCATTCGATGCCGTCCTCGCTCGCGAGCCGGTCGGCGGCAATAAGCGCGTTATAGACGAGAATGCCGCATGCGACGATCGCAACGTCACCGCCTTCGCGGAACGTCTGCGCCTTGCCGATCTCGAAGGGCGTTTCGTCGGTCGTGATCACGGCCGATTTCTCGCGGCCGAAGCGCAAATAGGCCGGGCCCCACCGCTCGGAGAGCGCCAGCGCCGCTTTTTTTGTCTGGACCGAATCGCAGGGAACGACAACCGTCATGTGCGGAATCACCCGCATGATGGCGATGTCTTCAATCGCTTGGTGCGTCGCGCCGTCGGGTCCGACCGAGACTCCGGCGTGGGCGCCGGCGATCTTGACGTTCGTTTCGTTGAGCGCCATGATCGTTCGAACTTGCTCCCAGGAGCGCCCGGGATTGAACATTGCGTAGCTGGCGATCCACGGGATCTTCCCGACCGCTGCTAAACCGCCGGCCATTGCCACGAGCATCTGTTCGGAGACGCCGATCTCGATGTACTGCGCCGGATGGGCTTTGCGAAAGCCTTCGAAGCGCGTCGACTCGGAGAGGTCGGCGCAGATGCCGAGAACGTCGCGATTGCGCGCGCCGGCCTCGATGAGGCCCTCGCCGAATCCGTTGCGAGTCGGTACCTGCTTCACCTCGCCGCGATAGTCGACGAGGTGCATCGTTTCCGCGGCGGCGTCGAGTGTCGGCGTTCCGCTAGCCATCGGCGGCAATCTCCTCACGCGCGGCTTCGAGCTCGCGCAGCGCTTGTTCGGCCTGCTGTGCGTTGGGCGGCTTTCCGTGCCACGTGTAATCGCCTTCCATGTAGGAGACGCCCTTGCCCGGTACCGTGTTCGCGATGATGACTTGCGGCTTCCCCTTGCACTCTGTCGCGCGTCGCGCCGTCGCAATAAACTCCTCGATGTCGTTGCCGTCGCACTCGAAGACTTCCCAATTAAATGCACGGTACTTCTCGGCAAACGGCTCGAGTGGCATCACATCTTCGGTGCTTCCATCGATCTGAATGAAATTCCGATCGACGATCGCGGTGAGATTGTCGAGCTTGAACTTTGCGCCCGTCAGCACCGCCTCCCAATGCAGGCCGCATTGATGTTCCGCGTCGGAGGTCACGACCCAGACGCGAAACTCCTTGCCGTTCATCTTCGCGCCGAGCGCCATGCCGACGCCTTGCGCGAGCCCTTCGCCGAGCGGTCCCGACGTGGTCTCGACGCCGGGCAGCCGAACGCGTTCGGGGTGTCCCTGCAATCGCGTCCCGAATTTGCGCAACGTCAGCAGCTCTTCGACAGGAAAGTATCCGAAGTTCGCCATCGCCGAGTAGCGCACCGGCGCGATATGTCCGCAGGAGAGCAGCAGACGGTCGCGCTCCGGCCACTCGGCATCGTGCGGATCGTGGCGCATCAAGTTGCCGTAGAGTGCGGTAAATACGTCGGACATATCAAGCGGTCCGGCCGAGTGTCCCGAGCCGGCGGCCAGGAGCGAGCGGATGATGCCCTGACGCACGTCGTTGGCCTTAAGCTTTAGCTCGGTCAAACCAGCGGGGGTGAGGGTTTGCATGGGAGCCGTTATACCAGCCGTGCCGGGAAGGCACCTACAACCGTGATTGCAGGTCACGGCTCCTGCCGGCCCGAACCCGGGCGAGTCAATCAATAGATAAGAAGTTTAAGTTTAGGAGATGCTGTGCCCGATTCCGTAAGTTTAACGGTCGGCGGGCGCACGATGACCATCGAAACCGGCGAACTGGCGAAGCAAGCAAACGGCTCCGCGTTAGTTCGTTATGGCGACCAGGATGTCGTGCTCTGCGCCGTTACCGCCTCCGAGAAGCCTCGTGAAGGCATCGATTTCTTTCCACTGACCGTCGATTTCGAAGAGAAGATGTACGCTGCCGGCAAGATTCCCGGAGGCTTCATCAAGCGCGAGGGACGCCCGTCCGAGCACGCAGTGATTAGCTCGCGGCAAATCGATCGGCCGATCCGGCCGCTCTTCCCCGACGGTTTCCGCAACGACGTTCAGATCGTCGCGACGACACTTTCGATCGATCCACAACTCGATGCCGACGTGCTCGGCATTTGCGCCGCGGGCGCCGCGCTCGCGCTCAGCGACATTCCCTTCGACAAGACCGTCGCGGCGGTTCGCGTCGGCCGCGGCGAGAACGGTGAATACATCTGCAACCCGATGCTGCCGCAGTACGTAAGCGGCGGTATGGACATCGTGATCGCCGGCACGTCCGACGCGGTGATGATGGTCGAGGGCGGCGGAAACGAGATCGACGAGGAAGATTTCTTAGGTGCCGTCGAGTTCGCGCACGCCGAGATACGCAAGATCATCGAGGCGATCGACGAGCTCGCGCACAAAGCGGGCAAGCCGAAACGCGAATACCCAGTAGCGAAGATCGATTCCGATCTCGAGCGATGGATTCGCAAAGCCTTTGCCAAGGACGTCGCCAAGGCGATGCGGACCGTCGACAAGCAGAAGCGCGAGTCTTTGTTCGCCGCGATTACCGTCGACGAAGCGCTGACGCGCTGTACGAAAAAGGACGACGCCGTCAAAGTGCTGCTCGAAGCGCCGGCGACCGCGAAGGAGTTCAACAAGGTCATCAAGACGATGGAGGAGGACGAGCTCCGCTCCATGGTGGTCGACGATAAAATCCGACCCGATGGCCGCACACCCGACGAAGTCCGTCCGATTTGGTGCAAAGTGCACTACGTGCCGCGCGTGCATGGTTCCGGCATCTTCACGCGCGGTCAGACGCAAGTCTTCACGGCTGCGACGCTCGGCTCGACGAGCGACGCGCAGCGGCTCGACGGCATCGTCGAGCTCGAAGATAAGCGCTACATGCACTTCTACAACTTCCCGCCCTACTCGGTCGGCGAGACGCGTCCAATGCGCGGGCCCGGCCGCCGCGAGATCGGACACGGACATCTCGCCGAGCGAGCGCTGCTGCCCGTGCTGCCGCCGAAAGAGACGTTCCCGTACACGCTTCGCCTCATCAGTGAGGTGCTCGAGTCGAACGGATCCTCGTCGATGGCTTCGGTCTGCGGATCAACGCTCGCACTCATGGACGCCGGCGTTCCGATCAGCGCGCACGTCGCGGGCGTCGCAATGGGATTGATCCTCAAGGGGAGCAAGTACGCCGTTCTCACCGACATTCAAGGCCTGGAGGACGCCCTCGGTGAGATGGACTTCAAGGTCGCGGGTACCAAAAAAGGCATTACCGCGATTCAGATGGACATCAAAGTCCAAGGCGTCACGATCGAAATCATGCGCGAAGCGATGGCGCAGGCGCGTACGTCGCGGCATGCGATCATCGACAAGCTCGCGGAGACGATTGCGGGTCCGCGCGCGGAACTCTCTGAGTACGCGCCGCGGATGATCGTGGTCAAGATCGATCCTGCCAAGATCAAGGACGTCATCGGACCCGGCGGCAAGGTGATCAACAAAATCATCGCCGACACCGGCGTCGAGAAAATCGACATCGAGGACGACGGCAGCGTCTTCATCACGTCGCTCGATGGAGCGTCGGGCGATAAAGCCAAGGAGATCGTAGAAAATCTGACGCGAGACGTCATCGTCGGCGACACGTACCGGGGGACCGTTACGCGCATCATCAACATCGGCGCGTTCGTGCAGATTCTGCCGGGCAAAGAGGGACTCGTCCACATCAGCCAGCTTGCCCCGACGCGGGTCGAAAGGGTCGAGGACGTCGTAAAGCTGGGCGATGAGGTAATGGTCAAGGTCATGGAGATCGACGGCCAGGGCCGGATCAATCTCTCACGCAAGGCCCTGCTCGGCGGCGTCTCACCAAATGGCGACTACGGTGCGCGTGCTCCGCGAGCTTGTCGATGATCGCATGCCGCGACGTACGCGCC
>JBARKF010000287.1:0-14497 GCA_049800655.1 Candidatus Cybelea sp. | reverse complement strand
TGTAGGCGCTTCCGGCGACGGGAACCATCGCACCGAGCTCGGCGTAGCAGAGCGCGGCAAAGAACGACGTCAGGCCGGCGAGCAGGTACGAGACGATGACGGCCGGCCCCGCGCCTTTGACGCCGGTCCCAATCGTCGTGAAGATGCCGCCGCCGATCATGGTGCCCAGCCCAATGGCAACCAAGTCTCTCGCGGTCAGCGCGCGTCGCAGAATCTTGCGCGTGCCGAGCTCGCGAAGCTTCTCAGCGTCCGTCGTCGCGAAGAGCTCGGAGAAGAATGACACTCGGGCGTCGCTTCGCAGTAGCGCGCCCCTACCCTGCCGGCGGCTCGCCGGCAGGATTCCAGACATGCTCGGCAACGCTAAGCACGTCGTTGATCCAACGAGCCCAAACGAAGAGCGCATCAGAGAGCCGATTGAGGTAGCGCAACGCCTCGAGCGAAGACTCCTCGTCGTTATCGATGAGCGTGACCAACAGGCGCTCGGCGCGGCGGCAGATCGTTCGTGCGAAGTGGAGCTGCGCACCGGCCGCCGAGCCGCCCGGATGAATGAACTGCGAAAGCGGCGGGAGTTCGGCTTGGGCTTTGTCGATCGCGCGCTCGAGCGCCGCGACGTCGGTCGGGCGAATCGATGGAGCACCTTCGCGCCGATCTTTGGGCGGCGTAGCGAGCTCGCTGCCGAGATCGAAAAGCGTATCTTGGACCCAGGCTAGCCACGCGTCGAGGTTGACCGCCCGGGGCTGGTTCTGCAGCAGCGGACGCAGCGCGGCGCGCGCGATGCCGATGGCGCTCGAGAGCTCATCGATCGTTCCGTACGTTTCGATGCGGAGCGCGCTCTTTTTGACCCGCCCTCCGCCGACTAAGCCCGTCATACCCTTATCGCCCGAGCGGGTATAAATGCGCGGAATTTTCGGCATCGCTGGTCCCCGGGTTCCCGTGCGAAGGCCGTTGCGCCTTTGCGCGCGAAACCGGGCCGGTCATGTCCGAAGCGCCCACTGGAGCGGTCGTCAAGGAGATTCCTTCGAAGGCGGCCGACCTTTCCGCATGGTACACCGCCGCTTGTCTCAAAGCCGAGCTGGTCTCGTATTCGCCGGTTCGCGGTTGCGTCGTTTTGCGGCCGTACGGTTTCGGCTTGTGGGAGAAGTTACAGCAGCAGCTGGACGCTCGTTTTAAAGAGACAGGCCATGAGAACGCCTACTTCCCTCTCTTTATTCCCGAGAGCATGCTGATTAAGGAAGCCGAGCATGTCGAAGGCTTCGCACCGGAAGTCGCTTGGGTGACGCGGGGCGGCAGTGAAGAGCTGACGGAGCCTCTGGCGATCCGCCCGACCTCCGAAGCGATGGTCGGGACGATGTACGCGCAATGGATCGAGTCGTATCGCGACCTCCCGATCCTGATCAATCAATGGGCCAACGTGGTGCGCTGGGAAAAGGCGACGCGGCCGTTTCTGCGGACGATGGAGTTTCTCTGGCAGGAAGGCCACACGGCGCACGCCTCCGCCGCGGAGGCTCGCGAAGAGACGCTCAAGATTCTGGAGCTTTACCGCGATTTCGCCGAAAACGTCGCCGCCGTTCCCGTCTACTATGGGCGAAAAAGCGCGAGCGAGCGTTTTCCGGGCGCCGTGGAAACGTACTCGATCGAGGCACTAATGCCCGACGGCAAGGCGTTGCAGTCGGGGACGTCGCACGACTTAGGACAGAATTTTGCCAAGGCTTACGATATCAAGTTCGTCGATGCCGATCAGCGGATTGGGCACGTCTACACTACCTCGTGGGGGGTTTCTTGGCGGATGCTGGGCGGTTTGATCATGCAGCACGGCGACGATCGCGGGTTGAAAATCCCGCCGAAAATGGCGCCGATTGAGGCGGTGCTGATCCCAATCGTTCGCTCCGGCGATGCGCGCGCCGTCGAGCGCGCTACCACGCTTGCGCAGGAGCTGACGCGCGCGGGTTTTCGCGTTCGCGTCGACGCGCGGGATGCGCAACCGGGATGGAAGTATAGCGAGTGGGACCTCCGCGGAGTGCCGGTGCGAATCGAGATCGGCCCGCGCGACGTTGATGCGGAAACCGCCGTGCTGGCAAGACGCGATCGCAATCGCGATGAGCCGGGCCAACGCGAGAGCGTCGCACTCGCGGGCGTGGCAGCCGCCCTGCGCAAAAAGCTCGACGATATCCAGCGCAACTTGTACGACGAGGCGAAGGCTTTCTTAACGAAGCACACCTACGCGACGACGGATCGAAGCGAATTCTTCGAGCTCTGCCGCGGTCGCGCCGGAATGATCGATATCCCTTGGTGCGAGCGACCGGAGTGCGAGGCGCAGGTCAAAGCGGCAACGACCGCCACGACCCGCGTCCTGCGAGCGCTCGAAGCGACCGGGATTGCCTGTACCGCGTGCGGCGAGCCGGCCAGAGTCAGAGCATACTTTGCGCAATCTTACTAAATGGGCGGTCGCCGCCGTCGGGGCGTTCGTCGTCGCATCGAGCGTGGCCGCGGCCTCGGCACCGAGCGTGGCTGATCTCGACGCGGCCGCTCGCGCCATCGGAAATCGGCGCGATCTCGCGGAGCGCATCGGGGTCTCGGTCTTTGCGACGCCATGGACCGCCGAAGTGAGTCAAATCTCGGCCAACTCCGTCGAAGGACATCTGGTCGTCGGCATCCGGATCTGGGGCGTCAAGTTCCACGCGCCGATGACGCGCGAGCAGTTCGTGGACGAGGTCGTGAGCGTTGTCGAACGAGCTTTTGCGGCCGCTCCGGCAACCGAAGAGGTCGACGTGTGGGCGAGCATCCCGATTGCCATTCCAAAAGGAGAGATCGTGAGCGGCGATCTGGCGAAGCCGACCACGCATACGGTCTTTAGCCTAACCGTCCGCCGCGGCGAGAGTGCCGCATCGTTGCGTGCACGCGCGGCCGTTCCCAGCGCCGACGTCTTCTGGGATCCGCAATGGGCGCGCGACGCTTTCAAAGAGTCGTCGTAAATGTATAAGAAGACGATGCTGCCGAACGGCTTGCGCGTTGTGACCGAAGCGATGCCGGCGGTGCGCTCGGCAACGGTCGGCATCTGGGCAGACGTTGGCTCTTCGGTCGAGTCGCGCGAGCGCCGCGGGATCTCACACCTCGTCGAGCATATGCTCTTTAAAGGAACGACGCGCCGCACGGCCCGGCAGATCGCCGAAACGATGGATTCCGTCGGCGGTAATCTCAACGCGTTTACCGACAAAGAGACCACCTGCTATTACGCGAAAGTCATCGACCGCCACGTGCCGTTGGCGCTCGACGTGCTGGCCGATATGTTTCTCCACTCGGCGTTCGATCCGGTGGAGCTCGGCAAAGAGCAGAAAGTCATCCTCGAAGAGATCAAAATGTATGACGACTCGCCCGACGAGCTCATCCACGACATCTTCTTGCAGACGATGTGGAGCGGATCGAGCCTCGGCGAGCCAACGATCGGCTTTGCCGAGAGCGTCATGGGCGTGACGCCGGAGGACTTGCGCGCACACATGCGGGCGCACTACGCGCCGAATGCCGTCATCGTCGCCGCGGCGGGTAACGTCGAGCACGATCGATTCGTCGAGTTGGTCGCTGAAGAGTTCGGCGGTTTCCAAGGCGCCTGCGTCCTGCCCAAGGCCGAACGCCCGGCGACGACGCCCGCAACAAACGTCCGGTTTAAGGAGAGCGAACAGGCGTACGTGGTGATGGGAACTCGGGGCATCGATATCCGCGACGACCGTCGCTATGCGCTCTCGCTGCTCGACACGGTTCTCGGCGGGGGCATGTCGAGCCGGCTCTTTCAGGAGATTCGCGAGCAGCGCGGCCTGGTCTATAGCGTCTATTCGTTTCAAGCCGCCTATCGCGCCGCCGGCCTCTTCGGGGTCTATGCCGGCACCTCGCCGGAGAACGTTCAGGCCTGCGTCGACGTCATCGTCGAACAGTTCGCGCGCGCTCGCAACACGCCGATCGAACGCGACGAGTTCCGGCTGGCGAAGGAGCATATCAAGGGCAACCTTACGCTCTCGTTGGAGGCGAGCTCGAGCCGGATGATACGACTGGGCCGCAATGAGTTCGCGCTTGGCCGCCACGTCAGCGCCGAAGAGATCGAACAGCGGATCGATGCGGTGACGCCCGACGAGGTGCAGCAGCTGGCACGCGAGCTGCTCGCGGAAGAGAATCTCGGCTTGTGCATCATCGGCCCGGTACACGAATCGGACATTGCGTGGCGGCCCGACGCGGCCTAAGGTAGGGCAGCCCGTAGGCCGATGAACGCCGCGACCGCCGCGTCTCAAGTTCCACACCTGTGGTCCGGTAAGCTCATTGGGGCGATGGCCGTTACGTTCATCGTGCAAGGCGTGACCATTGGTGCGTATGCTGCGCGGCTCGCGGGAGTGCAGACGAAGCGAATTGCGACCTCGATTTCGCTCTTCAACCTATTTGTCACGACGGGGCGGCTGGCGAATTTGTTCGTCATCTTCTTTATGGGGCCGCTTTCCGATGCGGCCGGGAACGCCGTCAGCTCGCTAAAGGGCGATGCCGTTGCGGTCGCAGCTTGGCAGAACCTGTTCGAAACCCAGCTGCGATTGATCATCCTCGCGGGGACGGCCGGCATGGCCGTTTTTGCGATCTTCTTACCGATGTTCACGTACCTCTTTCGGCGCGGCGTGCACTCGTTTGAAGCGCGCGGGTCGATCCCGCACTCGCTCGTGCGCCTACTCTCTCCTCGGGTGATCGCGGAGGTGTTGCGCGCTCAGCGGCTTCCCTCTCTTGCAGAGGTACGTGCCTTTGACTGGCGGGTGTTGCCAAGGCGCCTCCTGATCTTCAATACGGTAGTGATGTGCGTCTATGCCATCGGCGTTCAGGCATCGTATCTTGCATCGGTACTCGACGTAAACGTCGCGCGGACGGCGATCGGGCTTTCGGGGGTTGTCAACGGCATCGGTACGATCGCATTTACGCTCTTTGTCGATCCGACCTCGGCGATCATAACCGATCAGGCCATACACGGGAAGCGCACCGTCGAGGAGGTTCGGTCGATGGTGTTCTATCTATCCCTAACGGCCATCATCGGATCGCTGCTCTCGCAGGCGATCCTCTACCCGGCCGGCGTGATTATTGAAGTGGTTGCACGATTTGCCGCGCATGTTCATCTCTAGGTTCCCTACGTTGCTCGCCGCGTGTTTAGGCGCTGCGTTGCTCAGCGGTTGCGCGAGCTCGATCGAGCAGTGGATCGTGAATACGCGCGTTCACCAGGGCAAGGTTGCCCTCGTCCGCGGCAATGCCCCCGACGCGGCGCTTGCCTTTAAGCTGGCCCTGCGCGTCGATCCGAAGAATCCGCAGGCGCGGGCCGGATATGTCGAAGCCGCGGGCGAGTTGGCGCGGCTCGAATACACGAAGGGTAACTTCGACGATGCGCTCGCGACCGTGAACGCCGGCTTGGCGGTCGATCCGGAGAGCGCGCGGCTCGCGGCGATGAAAGCGAGCATCGATCAGGCGAAACTCCAGCGCGAGATCGTGATCTCGAACTATCCTACCTATCACGCCGCGGGCCTCGAGCTGCAGCGAGCCTATCAGCAGCTCAACGTAACCAACGCGCTGGTGCTCCACAGTTTGAAGCGGTTTGGATACACGTTCGATGCGAGCGACTTGGTTTCGGCGATCAAACGCAGCTATCAGCTGCAGCTGGAACTCGCAAAGAACACCAATCGCCTGCTGCTCTACCGTCAGCTCGTCACTTCCGGCGTTCCCGAGGCGCCGTCACAATCGACAACGTTTGGGGCGGCCTCGCTCTTGCCGCTGCCATAGCGCGATGATCTCCTGGTTAGAAAGCTTCCCCACCGTGGCCGCGGGCATCCTGGTGGTAGGTGGAATCGTACTGGCATCGCTTGGCTTCGGATACCTGGTCGCCAGGTTTACGCCGGAGGAAGTTCGCGCCGCCCACAACGATCGGGCCGGGTTCATCCTGGCGGTCATCGGCGTCATCTACGCCGTGCTGCTGGCATTCATCGCCATTAGCGTTTGGGAGCGATTTGTGGAGGCGGAATCACGTACTTTCGATGAGGCCGGCGCCCTCGCAACGGTCTACCGCGATGTCGATGCGTTTCCCGATCGCGGCCGGCTGCGTTCTGCGCTGCGAGCCTACGTTGCTTCGGTGATTGACGACGAGTGGCCGCGCATGCGCCTTGGGGAGCCGACGCCAGTTGCCAGCAGCCAACTCGAGCGCGTAGATCGCGATATCCGCGGGCTTCCGGTCAACTCACTTCGGCTGGCGAACATTCAGGCGCAGATGCTCGGCGCGATCGACACCGCCTTGATGGATCGACGAGCTCGCCTCACGATGGACGCGGGTGGCATCAGCGAGATCATGTGGGTGGTGCTGGTTGCCGGCGCAATGGTTACCATTGCCTTCACGTATCTGTTCGGCTTCGAGCAGCCGATCATGCAACAGCTGATGATCGGCGGATTGAGCTTCTTAATCGGCTTGGTGCTCTTCTTGGTCTTGGCGCTCGACTATCCGTTTCGCGGGAGCATCGCAGTCCAGCCCGAGGCTTTTAAGGCGCTGCTCGAAGCGTTCACCGCGATCGGACGATAACGCAGCGTCCATGCGCGTCGAGAAACGCGCGGCCTTGGCCGCGGCCTTCGGCGGTGCGAAAGGCGCGCCAGAATCGTTCGGCCTCAGGAGAAACCTTCGCGGGGTCGGTCGCATAGACGGGCCACGCGGCGCCGGCGTTGAGCAGCGGAAAGCGCTGGAGCCACGCACAGAGTTCCGCGTTGCGTCGCAGGCGATTATCCTCAATTGAAATGAAGTATCGCGCGCCTTTTCGGATGGCGCTCTCTTCGTCGAACGGGGTCCACAACGTCGGATCCTCCTCCCAGCCGAATCGGTCGATGTAGTACTGCACCTCGGGGCCGTAGTGGCCGATAACGACGATGGCGTCCTTCGGCAGCGCGGCGTCGAGCGCGACGGCGTTGCGGTACGTCGCTTTGCTGTAGTCGTAGTAGGCCGCTACGGGCCTGATGCTGCCCAGCAGCGCGGCGAGGCCGAGGACCGGAACGAGCGCGAGCAGCGCGTAGCGCGACGCGGATGCGACGTTGGCCGCCCGTACGACCGAGGCAAAGCGGGAGAGCAAGCCGCCGATGAGCAACGCGCCGAGCGGCAACAACGGATAGAGGTAGTAGTCGACTCGCTCGGCGGTGACGACGACGTAGGTATAGAGCAGACCGGCAATAAGCCAGCCCCAAAGCAGGGTGCGGCTGCGAGTCGGGATCCAAGGCAAGGCGATCGCACCAAGCGCTGCAAGCAGAAACGATAACGTGCCGAGCATCGTTTGACGCAGCATGCCGATGACGATCCGCAGATGCGTGAGCTTCGCAAAGAAACCGGCGGAGGTTGTTAACGCGCTGCGCAGTGGAGGAAGGACGTGGAGCCGGGTGATGCCGCTGGCCCAATGCCACTCTGCGTACGAGTTGATGCGGCGATCGTAGAGCGCGAGAATCAACAGCGGAACGACGACCAGGACCGCGGCAACGGCGACGGGCATGCGCCGAGAACGCGCGCGCTCGCCGATCATGCCGAGCAGAGGAAGAATCGCGATCGTCGCCACTGGCTTGGCGAGATAGGCAACGGTCAGCAGCGACGTCGTCCCGGCTAAGCCCCACTTCGAGAGCGCAGGCCGATCGAGAAGATAGAGGGCGGCGGCGTAGAGCGCGGCAGTAAGGAAGAAGACCATCGCGCAGTCGGGTGTGAACGTGCGGCCGTAGTAGACGCTGCCGGGGAAGACGGCATAGAAAAAGGCGGCGATGAGCCCCGCTAATGCGCTGCGGAAGAGCCAGCGAGCGAAATAGGCGATGACCGGAATCGTGGCGAGGCTGAACGCAAGCGTCAGGAGCCGTCCGAAGATTTCGTGGATGCCGAAGAGCTTATAGAGCGCGGCGGCGATGAACGGTACGATCTGCAGCTCGAGCTCCACGTAGTTGGGTGGTGGCCCGTTGTAGCTCGTTTGCGGGTACATGATATTGAATCGCAAACGGGCGAAGTTTCGCGCGATCGTCGCGGTGTCGCCCTGTCGCCAGCCGGGGTGGTCGAGCAGGGGATTATGGATCCCGTGCAGCCGCAACGCGAGGGCGAGCAGCATGACGGCGAGCAGCCCGAGCTGCCAAAGCCGCTTCCTCAATTGAGGTGACGGAACGTCCAATACTTGTTAAGGAAGAAGTTGACGAACGTGCCGGAGAGCGTCGCGATCAGCCACGTCGTGGTGAAATGGTGGAAGCTGGTACGCTCGGCAACCGTGAAAACCAGCCGGCCGAAGAGCAGCGCCACTGCCGAGACGACGAGAAACTGCAGGCCTTCGAGCAACGGATTACGCCGGGAGCCGAACGTCCAGATGCGATTCAACACGTAGTTCGAGACGCCGCCGACCATAAAGCCGATCGCGAAGCAGGCAAACCACGAAAGCGATGTTGTCTTTTCGAGCGCGTGCGCGACAACGAAGTTTACCACCAAGCCCGACGTTCCGACCAGGCCGAATTTCAAAAACTGGCGCACGCCGCGCCGATTCAGCGCGCGCACGAAACTAGGAGCCTGCTGGGTCATGCCACATTTTCGATTTCGGACCGCCTTTTGTTCGAATACTTCGTTGCTCTTCGCTCGCAAAGCGCTGCTTTTGTCGCTCATCGCGCCTCGTCTTCGACCAAAAACCGGAACCGAACTCGAAAACGGCCATGACCCGACAGACTCCTCGGAACCGCTTCTTCACGCAACCCAGTACCAATCTGCAAAGAGAACGGTGAAGAGTCCCAGCAGCGGTAACGAGAAGGCTAGGATGATGTTGTTGACCCACGGACGCTCGCCCCAGCGGGCTAGGATCGCAAACATCGGAAAGAGCACCAAGGCAAACCGCGGCATCGACATGAGGTTTGAGGTTGACAACGGGACGAGGATTGAGAGCGCCATGTAGGCGATGTATGAGGGGCGCAGGCGGTGCCAGCCGGCCAGCAAAACGGCAATCATCAAGAAGGTGAAGGCGATCTCGAGCGTTTGCGTCGCCACAATTTGTGAACTCGGGGCGTGGAGTATCTTTCCGTAAGCATTTGCGATGCTGACCCACGGCATCGCGAAGTGCCGATTCCAATGGATCTGCACATGCGAGAAGTAGAGCGGGTCAGCGCGCAGCACCCAGAGGTATGCCATGTAGAGGCCGAGTCCGAGCGGAATGAGCGTTCCCGCGGCGAGATCGGCAAGAGCCTTCGGTCGCAACGAGCGTTCTTGTGAGTACCATTCCATGACGAACGGAACGAGTAAGAGAATTCCCTCGACGCGCGTTAAGGCGGCGAAGAAGCCGAGAATGCCGGCCAACCACCAGTGCTTCGATCGCATGTAGTAAAACGACGCGACCGTGAGCATAAAGAAGAGCGACTCGGTGTAGACGGCGGTGAAATAGACGGCCGTTGGAAAGATCGAGACATAGAAGATCGCGCGTCGCGCGACGGCCCGGTCGTATTCGCGTTCGAGCAGCTTATAGAGATAGAGCAAGCCGAAGAAGAACGAGGCGCTCGAGACGAGTATGCCGGCAATGAGGTGATTCCCGGCAAGCGACCCGACGATCCGAATCAGCATCGGATAGAGCGGGAAGAATGCCAAGTCGGTTCCCTGGTAACCGCGGGTCGCGATGTCGAGATAGTGGACTGCGTCCCAGCGGCCCCAAACGGCAAGCAGCACGTGCGAGGATTCTTGCACGTGACTTCCGGCGCGCTGTCCGATGATGACGGCCGCCAGCTCGGCGATGATGATGATCGCCAACCGTGTCGCGGCAAAATCGATCAGCACCTCGCGCACGGTCTGGTTGAAACGCGCGGCAATGAGCACCTTGCCCACGCAAGCGAGCGTAACCGCAAGCAGAAAGAGCCGAGCGCCGTGCGTCAGCTGCGGCGGCAAGACAAACGTCAGCCAGAGCAGCGAAAACGGAACCCAAGTGAGCGCGTCGTATCGAAGGGAACGTACCAGTGTGATCCCCGCGCGACGCGAAAAATAGTGCGAGTACGCGACCCACAACGCCAGTACGAGCGCCACGCCAAGCGCGAGCCCGCTGAGCAGCGCGAACTCGGCAAAAGCGCCGTGATGGACCGGCACAACCACGGCATACCAAGCAAAAAAGCCGAGCGTCAGTCCAATCAGTGCGACGGTTAACGACGCCGGCCAGCCGGCCACGAGCAAGTCGCCGACAGGTGAGGGGCGCGTTCCGACGGGTTGGGCAAGGCGGGTGTCGGCGAACACTACCAGTCGTTCTTAACAGGAAAAGAGCCGCTTTCCTTGTAGGCCTCTTGCTAGAATGACGAAGTCCGTCTTGAGCGCGGTACTCGCCCGCCCCGTGCACTCTCTCGATTTTGTGAAGGTCACGGAAAGCGCAGCACTCGCTGCGTCGCGTTGGATGGGGCGCGGCGAACGTGATGCCGCCGACGGTGCGGCCGTCGAGAAGATGCGCGAGTCGCTAAGCGACATGGAAATTGCCGGTCGCATCGTGATCGGCGAGGGCGAACGCGACGAAGCGCCGATGCTCTACATCGGCGAGGAGGTCGGCAGCGGCGGCAAAGAGGTGGACATTGCCGTTGATCCGGTTGAAGGAACCAACCTGGTTGCAAACGGCCTCCCGAACTCCATCGCCGTGATGGCGATTGCGGAGCGCAACGGCCTTCTTCACGCACCCGACACCTACATGAAGAAACTTGCCGTGGGAGCGAAGGCCGGCCCGTTCGTTCACATCGACGCGCCGGTTCGAGACAATCTTGAAGCGGTCGCGAACGCCCTGGAGAAGCCGATCAACGACGTCTGCGTCGTCATTCTCGACCGGCCGCGGCACGCCGACTTAATCAAAGAGGTTCGCGCGGCGGGTGCGCGGATTCGCTTGATTTCCGACGGCGACGTCGATGCGTGCATCGCGACGGCAATTGAGTCGACGGGTATCCACGTGGCGATGGGGACCGGCGGCGCGCCGGAAGGTGTGCTCGCGGCGGCTGCAATCAAATGCCTGGGCGGAAACTTCATGGGCCGCCTGCAGCCGCGCAACGAGGTGGAAGCCGAGCGCGCCATCGAGATGGGATTCGGGGCGATCGATCGCGTCTTGGAACTCGACGATTTGGTGCGCAGCAACGACGTGATCTTTTGCGCCACCGGAATCACCGACGGCGATTTGGTTCGCGGCGTGCGCTTCTTTGGAAATCAGGCACGAACGCACTCCATTCTGGTTCATTCAAGCGGGACGGTCCGTTTTATCGAATCGACTCATCGGCTCGGTGCTCGCCCGGCCGGGCGATAAATGCAAGCTCGCCGCCAACCTCACGTTTTCATCGTCGTCGGCGCCGGATCCGCCGGTTATGCCGCCGCTCGAACCGCGCGAGACGTGGGTTGCGACGTGGCGCTCGTCGATACGGGACCACTTGGCGGTCTCTGCATCCTGCGCGGCTGCATGCCCAGCAAAGCGCTCTTGGCCTCGAGTGACGCGCTGCAAGACGCGCGCGATTCGCGCGCGTTGGGGATCCACGCCCGCGAACTCAGCGTCGATATGCCGTTCATCGCCGCTCGCAAACGAGAGCTTGTGCAAGGCTTTGCCGACTATCGCATCGAGGGCATCAACGAGTTTCCCGTCTACATGGGTCCCGCTCGATTTCTCTCTCCGACGCAGCTCTTAGTCGGCGCGCACACGATACTCGAAGCTCCGAAGTTTGTCGTTGCGACCGGAAGCGCTGTAACGCCAAACGTGCTCCCGGGCTTAAGCGAAACCGGCTACCTCGACAGCGACGCCGTCCTCGAGCTCGACCACATCCCGGAATCGGTTGTCGTATTGGGCGGCGGTTACACCGCCTGCGAGCTCGGGCAGTTTTTGGCGCGCATGGGTGCGCGGACGACCATCCTGATTCGCAGCGGCCACCTATTGACGGACGCCGACGACGATGTCGGGGACACACTGACCGGGTACTTTGCAGATGAGGACATCGAGGTCATCACCCGGACGTCGTTGCTCGACGCGAGCCCGCGCGCTGGAAAGAAGGTCGTTCGCTACTTAAAGGACGGCACCGAACGCGAGGTCGTTGCCGACGAAATCTTCTACGCGCTGGGACGTTTGCCGAATGTGGCGGGCCTCGACTTGGAGAAGGCCGGCGTCGCCTACGGGCCGCGCGACGGCATTGCCGTCGATCGTTTTATGCGCACGAGCAATCCGAACATCTATGCGGTCGGCGACGTGACCGGAGAGTACATGCTCGTCCACGTGGCAATCTACCAGGGCGAAGTTGCGTCGCGTAACGCCTGCTTGAACCTCGATGAAGCCGCCGATTACAATTTGGTCGGCGCGCATACGGTGTTCACCGATCCGCAGTTTGCGGCGGTCGGCATGAGCGAGAAGGAGCTCAAGGCAAGCGGCGTGCCGTACGTCTCCGGCCGCTACGATTTTTCCGAACACGGCAAAGCGCAATGTTTAGGCAAGACCAAGGGTTTTGTGAAGATGATGGCCGATCCCAGCAGCGGGCGGATTCTCGGCGCGCAAGTCTTGGGACCTCAGGGCTCGGAGCTGATTCACGAATTAATCGTCGCTATGCGCTTCGGAGCAACGGTCGATCAGTTTATGCGCATTCCGCATCTACACCCGACGCTCGCCGAGATATGGACCTATCCGGCCGAGTTCTGCGCCGCGCAGCTCGGTCGCAAGATTCCGGGCGACGAACAGATTGAACTGGCAACGAGTGCCGCCGGCGAGTGAAGCGCCCGCGCATCTGCGCGTTGCGATCTTGCAGACGAAGCCCGCCAAAGGAGAGTACGAGCGAAATCTCGCCGAAACGGCCGCGGCTTTCTCGCAGGTAGCTGCTGAAGCGCCGGACCTAGTGGTGCTTCCCGAGGGCGCGCTGACCGGATACTTTCTCGAGGGCGCGGTTTACGATCTCGCGCTGCCGGCATCGCGCTTCGCGCACGATCTTGCCCAGGCGTGGCGCGGCGCCGGCGGCGATGCCGTCGATCTTGCCGCAGGCTTCTTTGAGAACGACGGCGGGACGTACTACAACAGCGCGATCTACCTACACGTGACGCGCGATGAGGAACGCATCCTGCACCTGCATCGAAAGATGTTTTTGCCGACCTACGGCGTCTTCGACGAGGAGCGTTTTCTGTCGCGTGGTCACAAGCTCGGCGTCTTCGATACGCGTTATGGCCGCATGGCACTCCTGGTCTGCGAGGACGCCTATCATTCGATCGTTTCGACGGTCGCCGCGATCAAAGGAGCGCGCATCCTGATCGTTCCCAGCGCGTCACCAGGCCGCGGAGTCGAAAACGAAGGAGAAGGCGAGCTCGAGAGCGTCACGCGCTGGCGCGAAACGCTACAGATGGCGGCGCGCGAGCACGGCGTTTACGTGATCTACGCCGGGTTGACGGGTTTCGAGGGCGGGAAAGGTATGACCGGGTCGTCGAGCGTCATCGACCCGCGCGGGCGAATTCTCGTGCAGGCGCCACCCACCGAAGCCTGCATCGTGCGTGTCGATCTCGATTTACGCGAGATCGATTTAGCTCGTGCAAGCCTGCCGCTGCTCGGCGATCTGACGGCCGTCTTGCCGTACCTGCTTCAAGACGAAGAGCTTCCGCTACCGCGCGGGCGTCATGACGCTGCCGATCGTTGAGGCGCCGGCTGCGTCGCCGGCTCCTCCGGGGATCGACGCGGCGCTGACGACGGAGTGGCTGGTGGCATTTTTACGTGACGAGCTGATCGCGCGGCGCGGGATTCCGCGCGCCGTGATCGGGCTCTCGGGCGGCGTGGATTCGGCGGTCACCGCGTACCTATGCGTTCGCGCGCTGGGTGCGCAAAACGTCCACGCGATCCGCATGCCGTATAAAACTTCGCATCCCTCGAGTCTGGCCGACGCGCAGCTCGTGATCGACGCGCTGGGCACTCCCTCGACAACGATCGAT
The DNA here is from genome assembly GCA_049800655.1 of Candidatus Cybelea sp. Lineage (GTDB taxonomy): Bacteria > Vulcanimicrobiota > Vulcanimicrobiia > Vulcanimicrobiales > Vulcanimicrobiaceae > Cybelea. The sequence continues at coordinate 564 of JBARKF010000287.1, read as the reverse complement.
ATCAGCCCGGCCGTTGACGGATACCTGCAGTTCGAGCCCGATGCCGACGCGCGCCGGCGTGGGAACGTCATGGCGCGCGTGCGCATGGTCGTGCTCTTCGATCAATCGGCGAAGCTCGACGCGCTGCCGATCGGAACGGGGAACAAGACGGAACGTCTGCTCGGCTATTTTACCTGGCACGCCGACGATACGCCGCCGGTGAATCCCATCGGCGATCTCTTCAAGAGCCAAGTCTGGGCGCTCGCGCGCTATCTTGGCGTTCCACATCGCTTGATCGAAAAGGCGCCAACGGCGGATTTGGAAGCCGACCAGACCGACGAGGCCGACCTTGGGATCAGCTATGCGCGCGCCGACGCGGTGCTGGCACGACTCTTACTCGGCTACTCCGACGAGCAACTCGCCGAGCATGGATTCTCCGCCGACGAGATCGCGCTCGTGCGCCGCCGCGTCGACGCGACGCATTGGAAGCGCCACCTCCCGACCACCGCGATGCTGAGCAACACCGCGATTAACGAGTTCTACCTCCGTCCAGTAGACTATTGATCCCAGTGCCCTGTCACCCTG
>JBARKF010000286.1:0-2178 GCA_049800655.1 Candidatus Cybelea sp. | reverse complement strand
CCGAGGCTGGAGCCACTAAATGGAACCTTTGCGGAAGGCACCCGACGCGATGACCGTCGAACGTGTCGGAGTGTCCTTGGCTAAAAAGGAGGCTCACAGCGGCTTTCCGGCGGCCAATTCGTTTCGGAGAGGACGATGAATCAGGGCGTAGATAAAGACGCGCATCAGCGATCGCCGCAAGATTCCATAGCGGCCGGCCGGGCCTTGCGCGATCGCGTCCCCCGCGCTGCACATTCCAAGTTGAAGCGCGCCAAGCGCGACCCGCTTGCCATCCTCCGTGCGGCGGATGCGAATCGCCTGCCCGAGTTAGTACCGATTCGGTATGGGCGGATGCTCGCGTCTCCGTTCGCCTTCTATCGCGGATCGGCCGGCATCATGGCTGCCGATCTCGCGCACACGCCCACGACCGGCCTCTTGGTACAAGCATGCGGCGACTGCCATCTCAAAAACTTTGGGGGCTTTGCGACGCCGGAGCGCAACGTCGTCTTCGACATAAACGACTTCGACGAGACGCTGCGGGCACCGTGGGAATGGGACCTCAAACGTTTGGCCACGTCATTCGTTCTCGCGATTCGCGAAAACGGACTTTCCCCGCGTGCTGCCCACGATGTCTCGGTTACGTGCGTCCGAGCCTATCGCAATGGAATTCACGAATTCAGCAATCTCGATCCTCTCGCCGTGTGGTACGCCAAGATCGGGGCTAACGATTTTCTCGCGCTCCTTTCCCGCAGCACACGGACCCGAGTCGCGAAACGGATTGCCAAAGCGACGGCCAAGCACAGCTCCGAGATCGATTATCCCAAGCTTGCCGAGATCGTCCATGGCGAGATCCGGATCCACGATAGCCCGCCGTTGATATTCCATCCCGAAGTGGGACGCACTCCGGAGTTCGCATCGGCCGTCGAAAAGATCCTAAACGACTATCGGGATACTTTACCACACGATCGGCGCATGCTTTTTGACCGCTATCGCCTTGTCGACGCAGCGATCAAGGTTGTCGGAGTCGGAAGTGTGGGGACCCGCTGCTGGATTGCGCTCCTTATGTCTCCCGCCAACGAACCGCTGTTCCTTCAGTTCAAACAAGCCAATGCCTCGGTGCTCGAACCCTACGCCGGCAAGAGCGAGTATTCGCATCACGGCCAGCGTGTCGTGATGGGCCAAAGACTGATGCAAGCCGCGTCGGATATTTTCTTGGGATGGACGACTGGCCCCACCGGCGATTTTTACGTGCGTCAGCTTAGAGACGCAAAGATCAGTGCGTACATCGAAACGTTCGACGAAGCGATGTTCACGGCATACGCCCAGGCCTGCGGCTGGAATCTCGCTCGAGCGCACGCTAAGTCGGGCGATGGCTGGACGATGAGCGGCTACCTCGGCAAGAACGATTCCTTCGATGAGGCGATCGCCGCGTTCGCTAAGACCTATTCGGACCTAGCCGAACGCGACCACGCCCTGTTGAGGGCGGCCGTGAAATCGGGCAAGCTGGAGGCCTTTATCGAGTAGCCCTCGCGGCATCGTTAGCACTGCTGCGAGCCGCGGCCAGAGGTCAAACCGCGGGGGGAGCGGAAGGCTGCTTTGCTGCTGTTTGGGCGAACAAATAGCGCTCCGCTCGAGGTGAACCAAATGTCTTTCCACACCAACAGACTCGCGGCGGCAATCATTGCGATTGCGGGGTGCGTTTTGATACCGGCGGTTGCGAGCGCAACCGGCACGATCAACATCCAACATAAGAATGGGACGAACAACACCTACGATGATGTGACGATTAAGGTCTTTTCGGGATCGCTCTTTTTGACATCGCACGATGGCGAGGGGACCATCGTCGTTACGCGAGCCGCCTGCGCGTATCAAGGAAAGATCATCGTTTGCCTGCCGACGTCGGCGGCCCTTGTCCAGGAAGGCACAAGCAACGCTCTTAATTTAAAGAGCGGCACGATCTATCTGAATTATGCCGACCAGGCTCAGCCGCTGGCGCGGTCGTCGGCGAAGCTGCCGGCACACAGCATCATGCTGGCTTTGACGACCAGAAATGGTACTTTCGTTAGCGTTCACGGCCGAATCGATCAGGTGATAAAGCAATGAAGTATCTATCAGTTCTTCTGTCGCTGATCTTAGTGCTTCAGGTTTGCGCTGCGGCCGACGCGCAGCGCGGTGGCGGACGCGGCGGCGGTGGACGCG
>JBARKF010000285.1:0-12111 GCA_049800655.1 Candidatus Cybelea sp. | reverse complement strand
AGCGGCTCTGCGCGCTGCTCGCGCGCGACGGGGTGCGCTTGGTTACCCTGGTGGGTCCGGCGGGCGTGGGAAAGACCAGCCTCGCCACGCGCGTCGCGACGGAACGCGCGAAGGCATTCGAGCTCGGTCCCACCCTCGTCGAGCTCGCGCCGATCTCCGATCCCGCGCTCGTCGCTGCCGCAGTTCGGCGGGCGCTGGGAATTCGCGAATCGAGCGACGCGGCGGCTAGCGACGCCGTGATCGCGCACCTGCGTGACCGCGGTGCGTTGCTGGTGCTGGATAATCTCGAACATCTTACGCCGGCGGCTACATGGATCGGCGCGCTGTTGGCGGCGTGTCCGCGGCTCGTCGTACTCGTGACGAGTCGCGAACCGCTTCGATTGCGCGAAGAACGCGTGTATGCCGTTCGCCCACTCGAGAACTCGGCAGCGGTTGCGCTCTTCGTGGAGCGCGCGCAGATGGTCCAACCCGACTTCGAGCTGACGCCGGCAAACGCGGCGGCGGTCGAAACCATTGTGGACCACCTCGAGGGGCTGCCGTTGGCGATCGAGCTCGCGGCCCCGCGGCTCCTACTGCTCCCGCCCAAAGCGCTCGCGGCACGTCTCGAACGACGGCTTCCACTGCTCGGCGACGGCGCCCTCGATCGGCCGGAACGCCAACAGACGATGCACGGCGCGATCGCATGGAGTTACGATTTGCTCAGCGAGGACGAGCAGCGGCTTTTTCGGCAACTTTCGCTGCTGCAAAATGGCGGATCCCTCGACGCCGCAGCCGCGGTAGCCGGCGCCGCGGACGCCGAACGGTCGATCCTCTTTCGAGTCGCACCGCTCGTCGAGAAGAACATGCTCTCCCTGGCCGAGGATGTCGAAGCCGAGCCGCGCGTCTCGATGCTCGAGATGCTCCGCGAGTTCGCGCAGGAGCGCCTCACCGAGCGCGGCGAGTTCGACGAGATCGCGCAACGGCACGCGAAGCACGTGCTCGAGTTCGTGCAGAGCGCGGAGCGCGAACTTTCGGGAGCCTCGCAGGGCCGTTGGCTCGCGCGTTTCGAGCTCGAGCACGGCAACATTCGCGCGGCATTGGAGTGGCTCGCGCGTCGCGAAGAGACGGGGAGCGGTTTCCTTCTGCTGGCAGCGGTCTGGCGATTTTGGTGGATGCACGGACATCTGACCGAAGGCGTCGAGTGGATGCGCCGATTCCTGCAACTGCGGCTGGCGTCGCCGCGCGCCGTTCCCGACAAGATCTATGGGAAGATTTTGCGCGCTTACGTCGTGCTGCTCTCGGCGCTGGGCAATTTCGACGAAGCGCGCGTCTCTTGCGAACAGGCGATCGCGCTGCAGCGCGCGATCGGCGACGAGGTCGGACTGAGCGCATCGCTCACGTCGCTCGGCATCATCTTGCAGTTTCGCGGCGAGTACGACCAAGCTGCGGACGCGCACGTCGAGAGCCTCGAGATTCGGCGTCGGATCGGCGATGACGCCGGCGTCGCCACCTCACTCTCCAACCTTTCCTCGGTCGCATTCAGCAAGAACGATCTCGCGCTCGCGGCATCGCTTGGAAACGATAGCGTCGCGATCTATCGCCGCTTAGGCCACGAGTCGGGTCTCGCACACGCGCTCATGAAAATCGGTCTCGCCGCGGCCGGCGAGCGAAACTACCAGCGCGCGGAAGAACTATTCAACGAGTGCCTTCGCATGCACCGCAAGATCGGAAACACGGGCAGCATGATCTATTCCTTGCTAAATCTCGGCGCCGTCGCGCATAAATGCGGCGATTACGAGCTTGCGCTGGCGCGCTATCACGAAGCGCTCGAGCTGCTCGACGCGATGCCCAACAAATCGGCACTGATGAAAGCCCTTGAGGACATCGCCCTGACGACGGCGGCGTTAGGCGATCCGTCGCGAGCCGCTCGTCTGCTCGGTGCTGCCGACGTCCTACGCCGGAGTATCGGATCCCCGATGGCTCCGGCCGAGCGCCTGGAATACGAAACGGAGGTCGGCAGCGTCCGGAGAATGCTCGGCGACGACGTTTTCGACGTTCAATGGCGGATCGGCGCGAGCGTCACCCTGCAGCGCGCCATCGAAGAAGCGCGCGCGACGCGGGACCTCGGCGCCGTAAAGAGCTCCTAGCACCAGGGGCGCGGAGCCTTGACATGGAACCGCCTGCTGCTTGCGTTGCATACCATTCTTATGAAGGAGATGAGCATGAAGCGTCTTTTTGCAGCAACCGTCGGTGCGCTCGCCATCGCGGCTACCTCGGTCGCGGCGTTTGCGAGCCCGCCAACTGTCACGGGAACGTGGAGAATCGAACAGAGCGGCGCCAACGGCACGTCGACGTCTACCGTCACGCTAACGCAATCCGGCACCGGCATCGTCGGCAACAATGCCGCGAACGGTAACGGATTTACCGGCACATTCGTTAACGAAACGCAGATCAACGGCAAATGGCACGGTCCCAGCGGCGCCGGCTGGCTGACCGTCTACGTTACGCCCAACGGGCACAGCTTCAACGGCACGTGGGGCTATAACGGCCGCGCCGCCAACGGGTCGTTCGTCGGCAACAAAGTCCTGCCACCCTCACCGCTGTCGGCGGCTGGAACGTGGAACGTCACCGGAGCAGGCGGTTCAAGCGCCTTCCTCGGTAAGATGGTCTGCAAGCAGTCCGGTGGCGGCGTCGTCTGCCTCTCGGGCGGCGTGACGCTCAACGGCAAAGTGACGCCGAGCGATCCGCGCAAAGTCAGAGCGACGTTTAACATGGGCGGCGCTTCCGGCGTCTTCTCGTTCTGGTTTAACGGCGACAACAACAGCTTCAACGGCGTGTGGTGGAGGAATAGCACCGGCACGGGAACGCCGACGGGTCGCGTCATCGGACAACGCGCTCTCGGCGGCTAACTCGCCGAGGAATCAAAACGCAAATGCAACTCGGGATGATCGGCCTCGGTCGAATGGGCTCGAACATGGTCCGCCGCCTGATGGCGGCGGACCACACCTGCGTCGTCTACGATCGCAACGCCGACGCGGTTAAGGCCTCGGCGAGCGCCGGTGCGGTCGGCGCTACGTCGCTTGACGACTTCGTGCAGCGGCTCGAGAAACCGCGATCCGTCTGGCTGATGGTTCCGGCCGCGGCAGTCGACGAGAGCATCGCGCAGCTCACGCCGCTCTTAGAAAAGGGCGATGCGCTGATCGACGGCGGAAACTCGTACTATATCGACGACATCGCCCGTGCGTCCTCGCTGCGCTCGGCGGGGATCGACTACCTCGACGTCGGCGTGAGCGGCGGCGTTTGGGGATTGGAGCGCGGGTATTGCATGATGATCGGCGGTCCGGACGCTGCAGTTGCGCGGCTCGATCCGATCTTTGCATCGCTCGCACCCGGACGCGGTAACATCCCGCGTACGCCGGGGCGCGAGAAAGCCGGCGGCACCGCCGAGCTAGGCTATCTTCACTGCGGTCCGAGCGGCGCCGGTCACTTCGTCAAGATGGTGCACAACGGGATCGAGTACGGCTTGATGGCATCGTACGCGGAAGGACTCAACATCCTGCGATCGGCCAACGTCGGCAGGCAACAGCAGGTCGCAAGCGCTGAAACGACGCCGTTGCGGGATCCCGAACACTATCAATACGATCTCAATCTCTCTGATATCACCGAACTCTGGCGGCGCGGTAGCGTCATCGCGTCGTGGCTGCTCGACCTCACCGCCACGGCGTTGATGGCGGACCCAACGCTTGAGAAATTCGGCGGGCGCGTCTCCGATTCAGGCGAGGGGCGCTGGACGATTAAGGCCGCAATCGACGAAGCGGTGCCGGCCCCGGTGCTCACCGACGCGCTCTACGAGCGCTTCAGCTCGCGCGGCGACGCTGAGTTTGCGAACAAGGTGCTCTCGGCGATGCGCTATGAATTTGGCGGCCACCTCGAGCAGCCGTAGCGATTCGAGTGGCCGGTAACGCCACTAGCGCAGCGCGAAGACGCCGAGGACGCCCGCGCCGAGAATAAAGAAGACCGGGTTGATCTTGGTGCGCGCGACGGCGGCGAAGGTAGCGAGGCCGATAACGAGCGTCAGCCATCCGGTCACCGACGTCCTCCCAAACGTAATCAAACCTCCAACCGCGAGACCGATCGCAACCGGGGCTAATCCTTTCTGAATCGAGGCGCGCCAAGGCCAATGCTCGAGCCGTTTCCAGAGGCGCCCAATCCCGAACGTCAGGATCCCAGTCGGCACGAAGAACGCCAGCGCGCAAACGACGGCACCGGGAAACCCACTGACGAGCTGACCGATCTGCGCCACCATCATCATGTTTGGCCCCGGCGACATCTGCCCGGTGCTAAAGACGTGGACGAGTTGGTCGTTGGTTAGCCAGCGATGCACCTGCACAATTTGAATTTTCATCTCGGGAAAGGCGGCCATGCCGCCGCCGATCGTCAAGAACGATAAGTACGCGAAGACGCGGCTTAGTGCAGCGAGCGTATCCATTCGTCTTCCTCATGGGCCGGCTTCGCTTTCGCCGTATGTGGGCGATAGGTAAAGATCGCAAGCGCCCCCACGGCGAGCAGCGTAATGGGAACGCCCCACTTGAAGTAGTTGATGCCGAGAACCGCCGCAAGGACGAAAAACGCATCGTAGAACCCGCGCAGCGATCGCTTTCCGATCTTAAACCATGTTGCCGCGAGCATCCCGGTAGCCGCGGCAGCAACGCCGCGCAGCGCCGCCGTTACGAGCGGACGCGCAGTCGATTGGCTATAAACGATTCCGGCCAGAACCATAAAGATAAAGGCCGGCAAACACATCCCCAGCATCGCGGCACACGTTCCGGCCGACCCTGCCAGACGATCGCCCCCGAGAATCGCAATGTTGGTCGCGTTGAGACCGGGCAACGTGTTGCTGATGGATGTAAGCTCGAGGAACTCGACGTCGTCGAACCACTTCTTCTTGCGCACGAGATACTCGCGCAGATAAGCGACGACGCCCCCGCCGAAGCTGATCGCGCCGATCTCCAGGAAAGTCAAGAAAATCTCAAAAACCGAAGGCTTTTTCATGCTTCGCCGCGTCATTCTCGCGGGGCGCGAGCTTACCTCCGCCGAAACGATTTTGTCATGTCCGGCATCCAAAGAATGACCGCCGCTCTTGGCATGCTCTTGCTGGCGAACTGTTCGCGGCTCGGCGGCTCGCCCACGCTTCCCGGCAGCCTCTCGAACGGAATGTCAACGGTACGAGCGCGTCCGGAAAGCGCCGTCTTCACGCATCTCTTCAGCTTCGATGGAAAAAACGGCAAGACACCCGTAGCAAACTTGACTTACAGCGGCGGCACGCTCTTCGGCACGACGTACGGCGGCGGCACACACGATGGCGGAACTGCATTTAAGAGCACGACCGGCGGGATGCAGCACGTGCTCCACAGCTTCGCCGGCGGCAGCGACGGCGTGCTCCCGGAAGCGCCGTTGCTCCCGCTCGGCAATGCCTTCTACGGTACGACGGTAAACGGCGGCGGCGCCGGCGACGAAGGTACGATCTTTAGGGTAACGACGGACGGCGTAGAGCGCGTACTCTACCGGTTCACGGGCCGCAAAGACGGTGCGAACCCGTACGCCGGATTGACCGAACTCGACGGCACCATCTACGGAACGACCGCCGGCGGCGGAGAGCATTCGGACGGCACCGTCTTTAAGATATCGACGACGGGAACCGAATCGGTGATCTATAGCTTCGGTGCGACGTACCGCGACGGTCAAACGCCCATCGCACGGCTCACGCCACGCAATGGCACGCTCTACGGCACGACGTACTACGGCGGCTCGGGTTGTTCGAGTTCCGGGTGCGGCACCGTCTTCAAAGTCACGACGTCCGGCGCTGAAGCGGTTATCTATCGATTCATGGGCGGTACCGATGGGACCGGGCCGTCGGCGGCGTTAATCAACCTGGCGGGAACGCTTTACGGCACCACCCGGCGCGGTGGACAATTTAACAACGGCACCGTCTTCAAAGTCAGCGCCGCGGGAAAAGAGATCGTGCTCTACCGCTTCAAAGGCGGCACGGACGGCGCCGGGCCGCTTGGGCTGACCGTTGTCAACGGCATGCTCTACGGAACGACGTCGGCCGGCGGTTCGAGTCACGATGGAACGATCTTCGAGGTCACCACGTCGGGCCGGGAAACGGTGCTCCATACGTTCAAGGGCGGCGACGGCACGCTGCCGCAGGCCGGATTGCGCGACGTGAACGGGACGCTCTACGGCACGACCGCCGCCGGCGGCGTAAGCAACGACGGAACGATCTTCAGCCTCAAACCGTAACGAGCGTCCTGTTAAACTAGTGGCCCGTAACGGCCACTAGCATTTGCGCGTAAGGCTATATCCGTCGCCGCGCACGTGTTTTCCATCGGCAGAGAGCGTCAGCGTGTGGTTTCCGTAATAGGTGAGCGTCACCGTCGTACCTTTCAGACCCCAATTCCCCGAAACGCCTTCGCTGTCGGTAACGTTACCGGTGAGATCCATCGTAAACGTTAGGCCCGGCTTGTCGTCGGATACCCACGTGCCGACGAGACTGTTCGTGGCGCAGCCGGTCGGCATCGGCGTCGGTGTAGGAATGGCAGCAAGAGCGGTAATCGCACCACCGTAGAACTTGTGCGCGACGTCTAAACAGAGCGCGTCTGCGCCGTAGGGATTGTCGGGAAGCTGCACGGCACACGTAAACGTGACGACGTAGCCCTTGGTTAGTCCAAAGCAGCGCACGACGGCCGTCGCGGTCGGGGCCCCTCCGACACCGTTTGTCGAGTGAGCGATCCACTCGCCGCTGCCGGGACTCGTCTCGGCTGCATCGGCGAGGAACGCGTCAAGCGAGGCTTTCGCCTTTGCGCTGCAATCGGTCAAGGATCCAGTATCGCTTAGCTTTCGGATGCCGACGGAAAGATCGACCGAAGCGCGCGCTGCCGGAGCGTACCAAACGAGACCGGCCAGCAACGCGGCAGCGACGGCGACACGGCGCGTGCGCGGATTCAATGCTGGCCTCCAAAATTATCGGCAAGCTGCGAGCAGATTACGCTGGCGCTCTCAGGCGCCGGCGGCGCTTGCGCCGCGCAAGTAAACGTTACGACGTAGCCGGTACCGTCAAGCGGAAAGCAGTGCACCGCAGCAGCAGCGAAGGAACTGCCCGCCGCATCGACCGCTCCCACCCCTTTCCATTCGTGAGTATCGCCAATCTCGGCCGCTCTGCCGAGCACCGAAATCAGCGCCCGGCTCGCCTTGCTGTCACAGCTGCTGACAGGCTCATTCTGGACGACGTTGCGTGCGCCGACAACGACGTCCAATGCCGCCTGTGCGGGCCCGGCGGCCAAACCGAAAACGAGCGAAAAGCCTACCGCGGCCACCGCAAGTCGAGTGCCAAACGTTCTAGCCACAAGCGACCTCCTACGAATTCTGCTTAGACGGCCAAATAGTCCTCCCCTATGAAGGCGCCGCTTGGCGCTGCCGGAAGTGAAACGCCATGAGACGTTCCGTCACATTTGGAGTGCTTTGTGCGTTGCTCTTGGCCACTGCGACCGCCGCGACACCGCCGGCCGGAAGCGCTGCCGCCGGCGATCCTTATCTCTGGCTCGAGAACGTGCAAGGTGCACGCGCGATGGCGTGGGTTCGTGCCGAGAACGCTAAGACGCTGCGCGTGCTGCAGAACGACCCGAACTTCGCCGGGCTCTACGCGAGCGCATTGAAGATCGCTGAGGCCACCGACCGGATTCCGGCTCCCGAGTTCGTGGCGCGCGATATTTACAACTTCTGGCAGGACGCCGACCACGTGCGTGGGATTTGGCGGCGCACCACGCCGGCTTCGTTTGCGAATGCCTCGCCCGCATGGACGACGGCGCTCGACTTGGACGCGCTTGCTAAATCTGAGAACGCGAATTGGGTCTGGAAAGGCAGCGATTGCCGCTGGCCGGATGAAACGCGGTGCATGCTCTTTCTCTCCGACGGCGGCGAAGACGCGATAACCGTGCGCGAGTTCGACCTTCGCGACAACGCATTCGTTCGAGGCGGTTTCGCATTACCGCGCAGCAAGCAGCGCGCCGCATGGGAGAGCCCTGACTCGGTCTTACTTGCTCGCGAATGGGCGCCGGGCGAGCTCACCGCATCGGGCTATCCGTTCGTCGTAAAGCGTCTCGTGCGCGGTCAGCCGCTTGCGAGCGCGACGGAAGTTTTTCGAGGCTCCAAAAGCGATGGCGGCTACGGCGTTTCTCCGGTCGATCTGCACGACGGCGCGGGTAACACCGCGTTGCTGATTTCACGGCCGATCTCCACCTTCGAAGCAGCCTCTTACATCGTAACGGCAAAGGGACCGCAACGTCTCGGCGTTCCACTCGAGGCGCAACCCGCCGGACTCGTCGCCGGCCGGTTGCTCTTCATCACTCAAAAAGAGTGGAGCGTCGACGGATCGACCTTTCGACAAGGTTCGCTCGTGGCCGTCGATCTCGCTGCGGCCACGGCCGATCCGGCGCATCTCAAACCGTCGCTCGTCTACGCTCCCGGCCCGCGCGAAACGTTGGACGGAGTCGCACCCACGAGCTCCAGGCTGCTGCTCGTTACCTACGAAAACGTCCGCGGCCGCGGCTGGATCTATACGCCCGTCGCAAATGGCGGCTGGTCGAAAGAACGGGTCGACTTGCCCGACGATTCCTCCATTGTAATCAACGATGCCGACCGACACGGCGAGAGCGCCTACGTGACGACCACTAGCTTTCTCGATCCACCGACGCTCTGGCACGTCGACGCCGGCACGGGTACGGTCGCGCCGGTGAAGGTCTCACCGGCACGCTTCGACGCGTCGAACGACGTCGTCGAGCAGCGCGAAGCCACCTCGAGCGACGGCACGCGGATACCCTACTTTATCGTGCATCCGAAGAACATGCAGCTCGACGGCAACAATCCGACGCTGCTCTATGCGTACGGCGGCTTCGACGTTTCGGAGACGCCCAGCTACAACCCAATTCTCGGAAAGCTGTGGCTGGAGCGCGGCGGCGTCTACGTGCTGGCGAATATTCGAGGCGGTGGAGAGTTCGGTCCGGCCTGGCACGACGCGGGACTAACCACGCATCGTCAACGCATTTATGACGATTTTGCTGCGGTGGCGCGCGACCTTATCGCCACGAAGGTCACGAGCCCGCGCCGCTTGGGGATCCAAGGCGGCTCGAACGGCGGCTTGCTGATGGGCGTCGAGTTCACGCAACACCCGGAGCTGTGGCACGCGGTCGACATTCAGGTTCCCCTGCTCGATATGTTGCGGTACGAACAGATTCAAGCCGGCGCATCGTGGACCGGCGAGTACGGCAGCGTTACCGACCCGGCGCAGCGCGCGTTCCTCGCTTCGATTTCGCCGTACAACAACCTCAAGGCCGGCGTCGCATACCCGGAGCCGCTGATCTGGACGACGACCAAAGACGATCGCGTCGGGCCGCAGCACGCGCGCAAGTTCGCCGCGAAGATGGCGGCGCTACACGACCCGTACCTCTTCTATGAGGTGACGGAAGGCGGCCACGGCGCGGGGGCAAATTTGCGCGAGCGCGCCTTTACCAGCGCGCTCGAAATGACATACCTGATACGCAAACTGATGTATTAGTCGCTGTCCGGAGGTACGTACGACGGACGTTCGCGCAGAAAACGGGACGCCGAATACGGCGCGGGAATCGGCGAAAAGCCGCGCGGGGTCTGTGTAAAATCGAAGCTGTCGAGGATGCTGGCGGCGCGCGTGTCGGTAAAGCCCCGCGACGTGGGACCGATCGGCGGAAGATTGAAGACCTCCTCGACGAATTTGAGAATGCTGCCGAACTCGTACTGCGTGTGAGAAACGTACCCGGGCTTGGCGTAGGGTGAAATAATGATGCAGGGGACGCGAATGCCGAGGCCACGGAAATCGCGTTGCGGCGGCGGAACGTTATCGTACCAGCCGCCCCAATCGTCCCAAAGCACGACGATCGTCGTCGTTTTCCAGTACGGACTCTCGCCAATTGCGTTGACGATCGAGGCAACCCACGACGGTCCACGATTGTAGCCGCTGCCGGTGTGGTCGGAGTCGACCCAGTCCGGGGTCACCCACGAGACGTCCGCGAGAGCGGCGTCGGGCACGTCGCGAAGAATCCTCGTCTGCGGCGAAATGACGTTCTTCCAATCTGCCCCGTAACGCACGTTCCGGATCGAATCGAACTCGGACCAAACCTTACCGCCGATGCGGCTCAGTGGCGACGCATAATATTTCCAAGAGACGCCCGCCGCGTCCAGGCGATCGGCAATCGTGGGAAAGTCACGATAGCATGGAAATGGGCCGTTGAAACGCTCGACGCGTTGCGCATCGAGGGTGAACGAACGAGCACCCGGCGATGCGTCGCATCCCCAGGGCAGATTACTCGGTGCGTCGACTTCTGCAATCGGCGTCGGCCTGATGTCGGTATTGGCCGCAATCAGGCTCAAGTGAGCGGTATAGCTCGGACCGAACTCCGTCGGAAACATACGATCGGCCAGCGTATACCGGCGCGCCATCGTCCAATACGGCGCGGTCTCGCGGCGCGGAACGTAAGCATACGCGTAGTCTAACGGGCCGCCGTAAAAGTGCTCGTGCTCGAAGCCGTTCATCTTACCGTAATTCCAGCCATCAATTGCGTCGCGCCAGTTATTCTCGATATTCCCCGGGTCTTCGAGCGGCGTCGGCCGCAACGAGAGTCGCGTGTTGCCGGCATAGCCAACAGTCGGTGCGTCGGCTCCTGGAAATCCGCTAAAGAGATCGTCAAAGCTTCGATTCTCCTGCACGACGATCACGATGTGCTTGACGTCGGCTCGCAGCGATCCCGAATCGCCCGGCGCGACGCCCGGCGCACTTGGTCCTCCACTGCAGCCTGCGACTCCCCAGAGGATGGTGGCGAGCGACAGGAGCCGTTTCAGCGATTGCGCTCTTTGGAGAGTTCGGATGCGACGTCACGATAGAGCGACCGCGTCGCGCGCGCAACGAGCTCGGCAACTCGGAAAAGCCCATCGCCGGATATCATGATCCCCTGCCAGGCGACGGCTTCATGACGGTGCACTAGGGCATACGTATCTTGACCCATATCGAAGATCGCAAACTCGCTCGACTCCGCGACCAGCCGGCTCTCTCCAAGCGTCGCCCGGTCGATGCTCTCGACTAATTTCATTTCGCGCTCCTTAAGGTTGGAGCGGGTTCGACGGCTGGCAAGCGCCTCCCGCGGGTAGCCGAACCGTTGCTCGGGAAAGAAACCGGTAAATGAGGCGCGCGCGAGGTCGCCGGTGGTGGGGCTTAGCTGCGCTTGCGCTACTCTTCACGGTGGCGCTTGCTCTCTGGCAGTGGCAGGCGCTGGCACGGCTCGTGATTGTCGCAGGGGCCGAACGGTTGGCTCAAGTTCGGCTTTCGTACGGCGACGCAACGCTCGCGATCGATCGTGCCGTTTTCTACGACGTGCGCGTCACCTCGCTTCGCGGCGAGCCAATCGCCGACGTTTCGCGCGTCTCGGTCGAGTACGATCTGCGCACGATGCTCTTCGGTGGCGACCGGCGCTTCGGTTTGAAAGCGCTGGACCTTGAAACGCCACATGTTACCGTCATTCGCCGGCCGGACGACACCTTTAACATTCCGCTGCCGTCGCCGGCGCCGAGCGCGTATCCGTCGCCGCCGCCGTTGATCGCGCGGGGCCGGATTCGTAACGGCTCGGTCGACGTTATTGATGATAGCCGAAACGCAATTCCGAATCTGCGCCGGCTCTATCTGCGCAACGTTAAGGCAGATGCCGATATTTCAACCGCAGCGAGCTCGCGCTACGCCGTAAACTTTGGTTACGGGCAGCGCCCCGATCGTCTCGATCTGGTCCGCGGCCGCGGGAGACTCGAGCGCAACGCAGTCGATCATCACTGGACGGCTTCGGCGATTCCGATCGCCGCGGCGGCGGACTTCATCATCAACTCGTCCACGCTCGCGCTTCACTCCGGGGTGCTCCATGACGTCGACGCGCGCTACGTCGGGCTTCCGGATCAAAGCGGAGCGATGCAAACGCACCTCGCCGCTACCGCCTTTCTCGACGGCGCGCGAATCTCGATCGCCGGCCTCGCGAAACCGGTCGACGGCGTGCGCGGCGA
>JBARKF010000284.1:0-2262 GCA_049800655.1 Candidatus Cybelea sp. | reverse complement strand
GATGGGTGCGGAGTGTTGCAGGCCGACAGCCTGCGCTCTTCGCGCACTGGGCCTCCTTTGGGGCAGCGGCTGGGTAATAGGAGCCGTATGAAGCGAGAGTTTCACGTCCGGTTCTGGGAGAGCGCGGGGGCGAAATCCCCCGCGCCACTCGACCCAAGGATGCGGCGACCGCAGCGGACGCCGCGGCAACTCGGTGGCGCTGAGCGCTCTAGTAGCTCTGCAATAGGTGGCGTTCTTAGAGGGCGGTGTGTGTTGCCCCGCTTAGAAAGTGGCCATAGGGGATTTTTACAGGAGGCCCTGGCGTGAAGTGTCGTTGGCCGGCTGCTAGACGATCATACTTACGAACATCTCTGTGGTAAAGCATACACGTTGGTTTCTGCGTCCCGCCTTCTATCTGACTAAGACCACGAATCGGCGTGCGGAGAACCTGGAGGGCCCCCGTCTTCGTCGTAGCGAAGGAGCAAGCAATCTCGTTGCATTTCTATAGGCATCGATGAAAGGATAGTCGATGAAACTCTTCTCGTGGTTTGTTTTGGGACTCCTCGCGACTGCCGGTGCCACGCTCGCCGCGATGCAGTCGGCTCCCGTTATGTTCACGCCCGACAGCCTCCACTGGGTGGCCGCCACCGGTCCTGCGAAGGGCTCTTGGAATGCGGTGATGATCGGCAACCCGAATTCATCCGGCACCGCAATTATTCGCGTCAAGATGCCCGACGGCTACACAAACCAGCCGCATTACCATTCGCACCCCGAATATATCACCGTGATGCAAGGAACGCTGTTGTTCGGTATGGGCGATACCGTCAACAAGGCTAACGCACGGGTGCTGCCGGTGGGGTCGTTCATCATGGTCCCAGCAGGCGCCCATCACTGGTCGGTCGCAAAGGGCGATACCATCGAACAGGTCGGTGGAGAAGGCCCATTGACGAACATTCCAGTTAAGCACGGCATGTAGTAGGCGCAGCCAACTCGCTGTGAAGCTTGCGGCGAGAGTCAGAAAACGCCGCAAGCACCCGAACGGCCTCGCATGGGCACGGCTGAGACGCGCGCCGGTTCGCCCGCTGAAGTTCGCGCGGTTCTGCGAACGGACTCACGTGTGCCCTTTTTGATCTGCTCGCTGTTTGATGTTGGCATATTGACAACAGCAGCCGGAAATGCTAGGCTTTGTGCGGTGTGCGGATCCTGGGCCAAGTGACGCTTCAGAAGGCCGCTCGAAAGCATGCAGACGTGGCGAACGCCCTGGCGATGTGGAGAGCGGTCGTGGCGGCCGCCGGGTGGACCAACTTTGCGCAACTCAAAGCCGACTTTCCGTCGGCGGACTATGTATCGCCTTTCACAGTGTTCAACGTGAAGGGCAATAAGTACCGGTTGATTACGCTGGTCGACTACACGGAATGCATTATCGTGGTCCGCGATGTCCTTACGCACGCAATATATAGTAAAGGGAAATGGAAATGACGGCTGCAGCGGAACGGGAATATGGCGAGTTACTAAGCGCGCGCCGGCCGCATGCAATTAGCAACAAACGCGCCTACAACGCGGCGATGCATGAAGTCGAAGAATTGACGACGCGTGGTAAGAGACGCTCTGCGGCCGAGACAGAGTACTATCGCGTTCTTTGCGCACTGGTTGCCGACTACGAGCGTCGAGTGGGCGCCGATCGCTGGCCCAGGCTGGCACCCGCGGAGGCGCTACGCGAACTGATGGAATTGAAGGGCGTTACGCAATCGCAAGTCGCGCAGACGCTCGGCGATCGTGCCGCTGCGTCGTCTATCCTGAGCGGACGGCGAGAAGTCAGCAAAGCTCAGGCTAAGAGGCTCGGCGAGTTGTTCAACGTGGACGCCGGGGTGTTTATCTAGCCTCGATCCGTCAGCGGCGCTGGAAGGGCCCGCTCCTCTAACGGCGGTCTAACGGATTCTACGAAACGCATGGGGAGTCGAAGGGATCAGTCGGGACTCGAAAACGCGAAAACCCGTACAAGAGAAGACTATCCAGTACTAGACGAGAGCGGCCGGGACTCCGATTTGCGGATTCGATTCCCGTTGGCGCTATAAAAAAGCTCTTATCTTTTAAGAGTCTTAGCGCCGTCAAGTCAGCAGCCCGCAGGGACTGTTGGCGCAGCGGGAGACCGGTATCGATTGTTGGTGCAGACCGGGTCGCTTTACGCTAACTGCGATCGGCTCGAATCTCACCCGTCTAGTACGAGCGGCGAGAGTCAGGGGGCTTGATGTCTAATGAGCGACTCTCCACGAAAGTTTGCCA
>JBARKF010000283.1:0-5522 GCA_049800655.1 Candidatus Cybelea sp. | reverse complement strand
TGGCAAACTTTCGTGGAGAGTCGCTCATTAGACATCAAGCCCCCTGACTCTCGCCGCTCGTACTAGACGGGTGAGATTCGAGCCGATCGCAGTTAGCGTAAAGCGACCCGGTCTGCACCAACAATCGTTACCGGTCTCCCGCTGCGCCAACAGTCCCTGCGGGCTGCTGACTTGACGGCGCTAAGACTCTTAAAAGATAAGAGCTTTTTTATAGCGCCAACGGGAATCGAATCTGAAAGCGACGATCCCGACTGATACCGGCTAGTGTTGAAAAGTGTTGTCAAGTAACGGTTTCGGGGCGATTGGTGTCGCGGCGAATCGCGGCTAGAACCGGCTGTTTCTGCAGCGTCCGTGCCACGATGGTGCCACCAGCCGGCAGCGCGTTCCAGCGAGGTCGCATTTCTTCTCGTTTTGTCGAATCACTGACTGGCCGTTCCGTTAGATCGACCGGGGATTGATTCTCTGGCTTGCGCGCCTCGCGGCGTGCGTTAGGGCGTCTGTGTCGGGGGAGGGACGTGCATGTGGCTTGCTACCCTTCACGCTCACAACGGTTCCGACGGGATCGGTGAAATTTGGCAGAAGCTTTGTCGCTTTACTACCGCTGGGGTATGGCCAAATCGCAACCATTCCCGTCCCGGCGTTAGGGCCAACTACCTTTTTGCCTTGGATCCAGAACTGCAGGACATAGGAGCCACCGTCGAGCGGCGTTTCCCCGACTTTAGTTCCCGCACTGCCAGATATGCTGAATTCATAAATTACATTGTGGTTCGTGTCGCCGATGGCGACGTGTGAACCGTCCCACTGCACGCCACCCGGATAGTCGATAGCCTGATCCAGCGTAATGGCGCTCAGGGCACTGGTGCCTGCAGGAAGTTCCGCAAAAGCAAACCCCTCGAACGGATTGTAATCTCGTCCCCCATCTACGAATAGATCGCCGGCGCTATCGTAACCGCAGAAAAAATAGAAGGCCATCCCACCGCCTGCGTAAAGCCCGAGCAGTCGGCCTCGTCTATCGTAAATGGCGACATTGCCAAAACTCAGGTCGGTCGTTTCTAGGTTCGTAACGGCTAGATTGCCCGTCCGGGGATCAATGGCACAGCCGCTCGCGAAATACCCCTTGTCTTGGATTCGTAAGATTGGCCTTGTACCGGCGTGGATGTATTTTAGAATGCGTGAACCATATGACGGGGCGAAGCTCGTGATGAAGACGTGCCCGGCCGCATCGGTACACTCGCCCTGCGGATACGAGACGTGCGTCAACTTCCCGACCAGATCGGCCTGGGGCCAAGAATAGACGTAAACGTCGTTCGTTCCCTCGTCGGAAACGTATAGCAGGTCCAGCGAACCCGCTCGGGGAGCCATCCAAGCCTTGTCACGATCCTCGCGATGTCTGTTGTACGGTACGTGCGGACGCGCGATGAGCACCGAACTGTTTGGCCCCGACGTCTGACCGCCCACTTCGCCGAAGCTTTGCTTTTGGGAGGGCGAAATTGTTTCAATAGGGGAGCCGCCGTTACAACCGCTGGTAAGGGCGAGCACGGCGAAGAAAAGGAACGCGCGAAGAAGAGTCACTCGCCGCTCATCATTTTACAGTGATCTTTTGTGACGATATAATGCGGGGTGTCTCCAGGTCTGGTCGGTTTAACATAGGTTATTTGTTTTACGGGGAAGCTCGAATCGCTATCCCAATGGGGGCCTCGCTCGTGTCGATGCCGTTGGTGTAGCTATAGACATAGGTCCCCTTAGGATAAGCATACACGTCGACGGCTCCGTATTGATAATCCAGGCAGTAGATTCGTTTTTGGCTCAAACCGAAGGCGCAGGACCCGGCGAGGCCCTTTAGCGAGATTGTTGCGAATGGCGGTGCATTGTAGGGCGGAGCGTAAAGATAAATATCGCCGGTAGTTTGATCGATCAGAAGTAGGTCATTCGCCTTATCGAGTAGCACGCCGCCTGGAAGGTCCGTGCCGATCTTCGTAGGTTTTAAGACCGTGCCTGGCATCTTGCCCCTGTGAAACTCGATTACCTGACCACCCCCCGTCCATTTGTTCGTGTTTGACCAGAAGAGGTTGTGGTGCGAGTCGACCGCGACGGCAAAGCCCTCCTCTGCGGTGGGGTCCGACAACTCTCCCACTGCGTTTGGGCCTGAGTTGATGTCAAATATGATGACAGTGGCTGGAATTGCAATCCCATCGGTCGAGTTTGCCAGGTAGAGGGCCGTTCCGTCGATGGCAGGATCGAGTTGCCCGTTGTTGACGTAAGGATCTTTGAATACTGGCCCGGGTATTCCACACGTTGTTCCGCTTCGAACTGCGCCGGTGGCCTTAAAGGTGACCACGCCGCCGCTGCTGCGAATCTGAGCTGCGACGTAGAGCGTGCCGTCTGACCCGTACTCCATTCCGGCAGCGTCTTTGACAGGCTGCACTTGACAGATTGGGGCGCCATTGCGACGATTATTCGTCCGATATTGGGCAATGGTCGTCGCCCAAAACTCGCTAACGTCGGTGTAGCCGACGTCGCGTCCGGCCCGGCTGTCGGCTTTCATCCAAAAGGGGCGGACCGCCCAAGATAGGCGACCCCGCAGCAACCAACTCGAAGCGGTGTCGCTGGTCGACGGCTCACGGTCAATTTGAACGGGTGTGACGCGTACGCCGTTGCCTGAAACGCCAGAGCAAGCGCCGAGCATGACAAATAAAGACACCGGAACAGCGAAGCCTACGGTAGATGCGAGGATTCGTCTGCGGGACGAGTTTCGCAGCAGTTCGGCGGTCTCTCTCGATGAAATTGCCAGCGCTCCTACAGCTGACTGGGGGATGGGCAAGAACCGACGGGACCTGGCGTAAACAGGGTCGGTGCAGATACCGTCGGCAACGGCACCGGTCTCGAGAACGCGAAAAGATCGGAGAGATCGTCGTTCGTCGAATCGTCTCCGTTCAGAGAGGGTAGATTAAATACGTTCTCAACAAAGTGAAGGATCGCCCCTTGGCTGCGCAAGGTCGAGGAAACGTAGTTTACCTTTGTAACCCACGGAGAGATAACGATGAGCGGCACACGGAAACCCCACTCGTTGGGATCTTGCGTGTTGTAGGGAGATGGTGGAGGGGTGTGATGGAACGGCCAAGGTGACGGAGTGAAGCTATCCCAGAAACCGCCCCAGTCATCCCACGTTATGATGATCGCAGTGCTCTGCCAGTACGAACTTGATTCGATCGAGTCCACAACCCAAGCTAACCACTGCGGTCCGTTGTCGACGCCCAGATGGTCGGGGCCATAGTCATTGGGATGGTCCGACTCTGCAATACACGGAGTCAGAAAGGTCAGTTCGGCGAAGGGCCGGGCCGGGTTCGGGGTCGGAGAAGTGCTGCCCGTCACGTTTAGCACGAAGTTCAGTGCATCAGGGTCCACCGCGAACGGCTGTTTGCTCAGAGGTACGAGCGGGTTATTGTAGGCGGCCCAGTGGTGGCGGACCGCCATCGGCGCGGACCAGATTGACGTCGTGTCCTTGGCTACATATTGCCATTGATAGTAGGGAGATGCACTCGGCGCCGCGCTCGCCATGTAATCAAGGATGGTCGTGTATTCATTGCACGGAGTAGCCGTTGGCGCAGCTGTTTGATTCCCCGGATAAGGCGTCGTCATGTCGGTCATTTCCGTGTCCGTGCTCGATGAGGGTGTGTTAAAGCACGTTCCCTTGCCGACACCGCCCGCGTCTGGCTCGATCTCGTCGTTTGCCTTAACGCCAGGGTTGTTTACCATCCCGTACGGGGTAAGGTTCGAGCCTGGCAAGCCACCAGATTGAGCTGCAATGGCGTATTGGTGGCCTCAAAGCTAGGGCCTTCATTCGATTGCAACACGTGGTTCGCGTATCCGAAACCCTCAATGAGGGTGAGGTAGTTCAGTACCGACGGGACCGTTAGTCCGGGCGAGGGCGACTCGACGTACGAAAAGCCGCCGTTACTCCAATTGTTGCCTGCCTTTTCCGTGAATCCCGGCTCGTGCTCGTGATTGGGGTCGTCCATCTTGTTGAGTGGTTCAGGCGTCAGCGGTGTCGAGGCAGGATCGACTAGGTCGAGCTCCCGAGGGTCTCCCAGCGGGGTTCCGTTGGGTGCCGGAGAGGCGAAATAGGCCCCGAAAAGGTCCTCCGGCGTTCGGTTCTCCATGTAGATGACAACAACGTGCTGAACGGGCGTAGTAAAGGTGACGAGTTCTCGCTTTGTCCCCCGAATGCGCCACGCATACGAGCGACGAGCGTGAGGAAAGCGACTTGGCACGATCGCGTTGATCGGCCGCACGCCCGGCGGCGGGTTAAAGAAACCGGGGCTTATGGCATCGCTGGTCCGGCTGCCGGATGGCGCCGGGTTCGCGGGCGACGAGGTGCCCGCGACGGCCATGACGGAAAGGATCACCATTCCAGCAAAGGTCCGTCGAGCCCAAGTTGCAGACACATGTCCGGTTAGCATCGGAGCGCCCTCCCAATCTGCGTCAAGGCAGGCCCCCGTAGCCGTTTGGCTCCGGCCCCGCCGATGCAAGCGCCTGTTCAAAACGTACCACGCTGGGTGGTTCGGTGCAAGGCTTTTTGCGTCGCTAAGCGTTCGCCGTAGACTGGGCTTTGGGGGGTGCTTGGTAAGGTGCTCCGGCATGCGGATCGCGGTAGGGACGCGCAGTACTGAGCGCCCCCCGCGCAGATCCGAGCGTGCAGATTTCCCGCACTCGGCTCCTGCTTTGAGTATTCGACGTCGAAGCGTTGATCAGGCCACGGATGAAGCGCCTTTGCCGCCGGCAGCCATTGCCGTTTCAGCCAGTGCAACTTCCTCCACGTAGTGCGGTCTTTCTGGCCCCGACGGCGTAGCGTCTTGAACCAGAGTAAGGCCACACGTTTTCGGAATGCCTTGAGCCTTTCGATGTTCCCCGGGACAGCGTGGTACGCAAAGTATCCACGCAGCACCCGTTGGAGCCATCGTCCTTGCTCGGGGATACTACGATGCATCCGTCGTCGCAGTTGATCTTTGATCGCTTGCAAGGTCAGCCGCATGCGGTCGCGCCTGGTACGGCGGAGGAGAAGGAACTTCCCATTCTCGTCTTCCGTACAGATGTGGGTGAAGCCGAGAAACGAGAACGTTTCGGGCTTACCCCGTCCGCGGCGCACGCGCTCCATTCGAGCAAAACGACCAAACTCGATCAGCCGCGTCTTCTCCGCGTGAAGCGTGAGCGAGAACTTCGCCATCCGCTCACGCAGCTGCGGGAGAAACGCCTGTGCATCGTGGTAGCGTTGGATACCAACCACGATGTCGTCGGCGTAGCGCACGATGATGACGCTGCCATTGGCGTGGCGCCGCCACCGATGCGCCCAGAGGTCGAAGGCGTAGTGCAAATACACGTTCGCCAGGAGCGGGGAGACCACTCCCCTTACGCAAAAGGTAACTTTTGCTTTGAGCGAGTGATCCGAGGCTGGCGGGACTGTCCCAAGCTTGACTTGCGACGTAAACAGTAATATGTTTATGTCGTATGAGCCGATCGACCAA
>JBARKF010000282.1:0-25104 GCA_049800655.1 Candidatus Cybelea sp. | reverse complement strand
AGGCGCCGCCGCCGCCACCGGAAGCAGCACCACCGCCGCCTCCGCCGCCGGCCACGCCCAATCCGCTCAAGATCGGCGGCTTCTTCCGCTCGTACTACTTCACGCGGCAAAACGCTTCGAATAATCCGGGCGCACAGTTCAACTTTACGCCGGGCGCGAAATACAGCACGGCCGGCGTGAATCAAGCGACGTGGAATAGCGCGATCGCGCTGCACGGCGAATACGACTTCCCGTCGGGCTGGATCGTCGGCGGCACATATCTCTACGCGAATCCGATCAACGGGCCGTGCGTCGTGCCGGCCAACCACGTCAAAGGCTCGGCGTGCGTTTCGCAAAGCCCGCCGAATACCAATCCGGACGATACGTTACCCGGCTTTACCCTCAGCAGCTTCTACCAAGCCTATTTGGGTTACAACAAAAACGGCTTTGAAGGTCAGCTTGGCAATATTCTCTTCAACTCACCGTGGGCGAATCCGGCAGATTCGCGTTTGAAGCCGGCCGCGTTCGAAGGCGCGTATCTCAACTACACATCGCCGTCGATGTGGACGGTTGAAGGTGCGGATATGCTGGCCTACGAGAATCGTACCAGCTCCGCGTTCTCCCAGCAGACGTTGCTGACGAGCTTTCCGGCCGGCAACAACGGCATGGCCTCGAACATCTTCGTGAACAACGGCGGCGTCGGCATCAAGACCAATGGCTTCGCGATGGGCAAGCTGGGCTACGGCGATCCGACCAAGCCGGGCTTCTCCGCCGATGGCTACTTCTACGGCGTCAGCGATCTCAACAATATGTGGTGGTTTGATGGGAAGTATCTGTTGAACCAGCGCGAGGTGCAGCCATGGATCGCGCTGCAAGGCGGTTGGAATCAAAACTCGGGGCAATCGTACATCGGCAAGATCGATAGCCAAGCCTTCGGCGCGCAGCTTGGCGCCAATATTCTGAAGAACTTTCAGGTATCCGTCGGTTACAACGAGATTCCGTGGAAGACCGACACCGTCTTTCTGCCCAAGAACGTAACCTGCAGCAACTCCAACTATCAGATCACCGCCAAGGGCGCGACGCTCGGGTACTTCTTGCCGCTCAACGCCGCGCAGTGCTTTGACAACCCCAACGGCACGACGAGCATTTACTACGGTGGCTGGGCCAGCCCGTACACCGACAACTACGACAGCGATCCGCTCTTCACGACCAGCGTCACGCAGGGCATGGCCGACCGTCGCGCGCCCGGCAACGCGTTCAAAGCCACGGCCCAATACACATCGACCAACACGAAGTGGGTCTTTATCGCGACCGACGCCTGGTATAACTACGGCAACGCGCTGGCACCGCAGAATACCAACATCTGGGTGCTCGACGGCCGCTATCGCTTCAGCCATATGCCGTTGAGCGGTCCCTATCGCGGCCTCTCGTTACGTTATCGGTACATCCAGCGCTCGCTCTCGAACACGTTCTGCGGCGCGGCCGGGACGACGAGTTGCCCGCCGACCGCAAGTTCCGGCTCCTCCTTGTTCGGCGGCTTGCCGCTCTTCAAGTACAACCGGGCCCAGTTAGAGTACGACTTCTGACCTCCTAGCTGCAGAAGAAGGGCCGCTCAGCCCCCGTGAGCGGCCCTTCTAAAATATTGACCAGGATCATCGAAGCAGACTTCGAATAGATGACTTGGAGCATCTTTTTCCTCGCTTGCTACAAGGAGACCCGTAACCATGGCCACCCTTTTTGGCAGGAAGGCAGTTTTAGCTGCTCTTGCCCTCGCCTTTGCCGGCGGCGGCTTCGCCACGGCTACACCCCCCGCGCCGGTAACGATCCTCAACGTTTCCTACGATCCAACGCGCGAGCTTTACGACGACTACAACGCGGCCTTCGCCAAGTATTGGAAAGCCAAGACCGGGCAGAGCGTGACGGTTCAGCAGTCCAACGGCGGCTCCGGAAAACAGGCTAGGGCGGTGATCGACGGACTACAGGCCGACGTCGTGACGCTGGCGCTCGCATACGATATCGATGCGATCGCCGACAAGGCCAAGCTGCTGCCGGCAAATTGGCAGACGCGACTTCCAAATAAGAGCACGCCGTACACGTCGACGATCGTTTTTATCGTGCGGCAAGGCAATCCAAAACATATCCGCGATTGGAATGACTTGATCAAACCCGGTATCTCCGTGATAACGCCGAATCCGAAGACCTCCGGCGGCGCGCGTTGGAACTTCCTCGCCGCTTGGGCGTATGCCTTAAGCGCGCGCGGTGGCAACGATGCTTCCGCCAAGACCTTCGTCACCAAACTCTACAAAAACGTTCCGGTGCTCGATTCCGGCGCGCGCGGCTCGACCACGACGTTCGTCGAACGTGGGATCGGCGACGTCGAGATTGCGTGGGAGAACGACGCGTTGCTGGCGGTCAACAAACTCGGCCGCGGCCGCTTTGAAATCGTGCGCCCGTCGCTGAGCATCCTCGCGGAGCCGCCCGTCGCGCTGGTCGACGCCGTCGTGGCGAAAAGGCAGACGCGGCAAATCGCGCAAGCGTATTTGCAGTATCTCTACACGCCGCAAGGCCAGGAGATCATCGCTCGCCACTACTTTCGTCCGCGGCTTGCATCGGTGGCAAAACGATACGCTTCGCAGTTCCCGGCGATGAAGCTCGTGGACATCGACCGTTTCGGCGGTTGGACGCGAGCGCAAGCAACGTACTTCGCCGACGGCGGAGTCTTCGATCAGATCTACCAGCCAAATCAGTAACCATGCTCGCTTCGCTGACCGGATTACGTCGTCCGAGCATCATCCCCGGATTCGGTTTGACGCTCGGCTTCACCATTCTCTACCTTTCGCTGATCGTGCTGATCCCGCTCTCCGCCACGTTCGTGGAAGCGTCGAAGATGGGACCGCAGGCGTTTTGGCACGTCGTTACGACGCCGCGAGCCATCGCATCGTACGGGCTTTCCTTTGGCGCCTCGTTTCTCGGGGGGCTCGTTAACTTCGTTCTCGGAACGCTCGTCGCGTGGGTCCTGGTACGCTACGAGTTTGCCGGAAAGCGCATTCTCGATTCGTTGGTCGATTTGCCGTTTGCGCTACCGACGGCGGTCGCAGGAATCGCCTTGACGACGCTCTACGCTCCGTCCGGCTGGTTCGGCAAGCCGCTGGCGGCGCTCGGCGTGCACGTCGCATTCACACGCCTTGGCGTCGTCGTAGCGCTGACGTTTATCGGCCTGCCATTCGTCGTACGCACGGTCCAGCCGGTGCTCGAGGATCTCGACAAGGAGCTGGAAGAGGCCGCCGCGTCGCTCGGTGCCGGCCGCTGGCAGACTTTCGCACGCGTTATCTACCCCGCGATTTTCCCGGCGGCGCTGACGGGCTTTGCGCTGGCCTTTGCGCGCGGCGTGGGTGAGTACGGTTCGGTGATCTTCATCGCGGGGAACATGCCGATGCGCACCGAGATCACGCCTCTCTTGATCGTCACCAAACTCGAGGAGTACGACTATTCGGGCGCGACGGCGATCGCCGTCGTTATGCTTGTCCTCTCCTTTGTCATGCTTCTCGGCATCAACGCGCTGCAACGCTGGAGCGGCCATCGAGAAGCCGCGGTGGCCGCCGATGGTTAACGCCCTACCCACCCGCGCGCTGCCCGGCGTCAGCGAGCCGGCGCCCGTGCGCGGACTCCTGATCGGCACCTGCGTCGTCTTTTTGACGGTGTTTCTGTTAGCGCCGCTGGCCCTGATCTTCACGGTCGCCTTGGGTCAAGGCGTCGCCGCATACTTTCGCAGCTTCACCAACCCCGATACGATTTCGGCGATTCGGCTCACGCTGATCGCCGCAGCGATCGCCGTGCCTGCTAATGTCGTGTTCGGCATCGCGGCGGCCTGGGCGATCGGAAAGTTTGAGTTTGTCGGCAAGAGTCTCTTGATCTCGCTCCTCGACCTTCCGTTTTCGATCTCTCCGGTGGTCGTGGGGTTGACGTACGTTCTCCTCTTCGGCGCGCAAGGAGCGTTCGGACCGTGGCTGACCGCGCACGACATTCACATTATCTTCGCGATTCCGGGTATCGTTTTGGCGACTATTTTCGTTACGGTGCCTTTTGTTGCGCGCGAGTTGCTTCCGCTGATGGCCGCGCAGGGCAACGACGAGGAAGAAGCGGCCTTGACGCTTGGCGCCAACGGATGGCAGACCTTCTTGCGCGTCACGCTTCCCAACGTCAAGTGGGCGCTGCTCTATGGCGTAATTCTTTGCAACGCGCGCGCGATGGGAGAGTTCGGAGCGGTGGCGGTCGTTTCGGGTCACATCCGCGGTCTGACGGATACGATGCCATTGCAAATTGAAGTGCTCTACAACGATTATCAGTTCGTCCCGGCGTTCGCCGTCGCTTCGCTCCTCGCGCTCTTGGCGCTCGCGACGTTGGTGGTCAAGAGCGTCGTTGAGTGGAAATCCGCAAAAGTTTCGGAGGTCATCCCATGAGCATCTCCGTTGCGCGAATCACCAAGCGATTCGGCCAATTTACCGCACTCGATGCCGTCGATCTCGAGATCCCGCGCGGGCGCCTCGTCGCGCTGCTCGGGCCGTCCGGTTCGGGCAAGACGACGCTTCTGCGCATCATCGCAGGCTTAGAGTTCGCCGACGCCGGATCGGTCCAGTTCGACGGCGAGGACATCAGCGATCGCACGGCACGCGAGCGCCGCGTTGGCTTCGTCTTTCAACACTATGCACTCTTCCGGCATATGACGGTCTTCGAGAACATCGCGTTCGGGCTTCGCGTTCGTCCGCGCGGAACGCGACCGTCGGCGCAGCGCATTCGCGAGCGCGTCGCCGAGCTGCTCGATCTGATCCAGCTGCGCAATCAAGCCGGCCGCTATCCTTCGCAGCTTTCGGGCGGCCAACGCCAGCGAGTTGCGTTGGCGCGCGCGCTTGCGGTCGAGCCGAGCGTACTTCTGCTCGATGAACCCTTCGGTGCGCTGGATGCGAAGGTGCGCGTCGAGCTACGGCGATGGCTGCGTCAGCTGCACGACGACGTCGGCGTGACGAGCGTCTTCGTTACCCACGACCAGGACGAAGCGCTTGAAGTGGCCGACCGTGTCGCGGTCATGAATCGCGGGAAAATCGAACAAATCGGTACGCCCGACGAAGTCTACAATCACCCCGCGACGTCGTTCGTCTACAATTTCTTGGGGAACGTGAACCTCTTCCACGGGCGCATCGACAACGGTACGGCGCACATCAATCGGGAGGCGACCGAACACGTCGTCTTCGTTCGACCCCACGCGTTGGAAATCACTCGTCATCCAAATGGGGCAAACCAGTTTCGCGCGACGACCAAACACATCAATGCCGCCGGCCCGCTGGTGAAGGTCGAGGCCGTCACCGAGTGGGGTGCGGCCGTTCACGTCGAGATGCCGCAAGAACGCTTTCGTGCGCTGGCGTTGCACAAGGGCGAGGAGGTCTTCATCACGCCACGCGATCTCGCCGTTTTCGCCAAGGAGTAGTTTTCCCAGGCTCGCGTGAAATTACGGGGCCCTCATGGCTTTGTCGATGAAGGCCCTCGTTAAGCCCAACGCCGGCCCCGGCTTTCTCTTGACGGACGTGCCGGTACCGGAGATCGGACCGGGCGACGTGTTGATCGGCGTTGAAAAAGCCGGTCTCTGCGGAACGGATCATCATATCTATGCGTGGGATGCGTGGGCCCAGGGCCGCATCAAGCCGCCGCTCGTCGTCGGACACGAGTTCATGGGCACGGTTGCCGCAGTCGGCGCGGCCGTGCGATCGGTTCGAGTCGGCGAACGCGTTGGCGCCGAGGGACATATCGCCGATCTGACGTGCCTGCTCTGTCGCACCGGCCAGGCGCATATTTGCGAGCACGTGCAGATCATCGGCGTCGATCGCGATGGGGCCTTTGCGCAATACGTTGCGATTCCCGAGTACAATGTGTGGCGGCTCGACCCGGCGATCGGCGATGAATGCGCCGCGATCTTCGATCCGCTCGGAAATGCCGTGCACACGGTCATGGCGGCGGGCGTCAGCGTCAAGAGCGTGGTGATAAGCGGCGTCGGTTCGATCGGCCTGCTTGCAATTCAAGTCGCGCGCGCGGCCGGGGCACTCGCGATCTACGCCGTCGACGTTAATCCGGCGAGGCTCGAGCTCGCAAAGCGGTTGGGCGCGGACGCCGTTTTTATGGCAACTCAGCCGGATCTGATCGGCGAAGTCCGGCGGCAGACGCGTGGCGACGGCGCCGACGTCCTCCTCGAAATGTCCGGCAACGCGGCGACGATCGACCTCGGCTTGCAGCTGCTGCGCAACGGCGGCACCGCCGCACTTTTGGGCATACCCGCCACTCCGGTCACGCTCGATCTCGCCGAGCGCATCATCTTCAAAGGCCTGACCGTGCTCGGGATCAACGGGCGGCGGATGTTCGAGACCTGGTATCAAGCGGAGGCGCTGGTCAAGAGCGGACGCGTCGATCCGCGCGCGGTCATCACGCACGTCTTACCCTACACCCAGTTCGACCGCGCTTTCGAGCTCATGGATAAGGGCGAAGCGGTCAAGATCGTCCTCGACTTTAAAGGAGATATAGCAAAGCCATGAATCAGGCGTTCGAAGCGAAGCTGCAAACCGATCTCGACGCGCTCAAGCAGGCTGGAACGTACAAGCATCTTCGTCACCTGACGACGCCGATGGCGCCTGAAGTCCACATGGAAGAGGCCGGCGATGTCATCGTGCTCTCCAGCAACAACTACCTGGGACTCGCAGACCAACCTGAAGTCGTTGACGCGGGTAAGCGCGGCTTGGAACGCTATGGCGCGGGTACTGCATCGGTGCGCTTCATCTGCGGCACTTTCGACATTCATCGAGTGCTCGAGGAGCGCATCGCCGGCTTCCTGGGTACGCAGGCGGCGCTTTCGTACGTCTCATGCTGGAACGCCAACACGGGACTCTTCCCGACGATCTGCGACGAGGGATCGGCGATCGTTTCAGATGAGCTTAACCACGCCTCGATCATCGACGGCGTGCGGTTGGCGTCCAAGGCGCGGCGTGAGCGCTTCAAGCATGGCGACATGCAGGCGCTGGAAGAGAAGTTGAAGAGCGTACAAGGCTGTTTCCCGATCGTCGTCGTTACCGACGGCGTTTTCTCGATGGAAGGCGATCTCGCGAAGCTCCCGGAGCTCGTTGAGCTCGCAAAACGCTACGGTGCGATTGTGGTCGTCGACGACTCGCACGGAACCGGCGTCATGGGCCAAACCGGCCGCGGAACGATCGAGCACTACGGTCTGACCGGCCAAGTCGACGTGATCACCGGCACGCTCGGCAAAGCGCTCGGCGGCGCGGCGGGCGGATTCGTCGCCGGCAGCGACGCGCTGATCGACACGCTGATCCAGCGCTCGCGGCCGCAGCTCTTCTCGAATGCATTGCCGGCGACCGTTGCTTGCAGCTCGCTCGCGGCAATCGAGTATCTCGACGGGCATCCGGAGCTGGTGCAGAAACTCCGCGAGAACACGCGGTACTTTCGCGAGGGGCTGCAGCGCATCGGTTACAAGCCGCTCGAAAGCGAGAGCGCGATCGTACCGATCATCGTCGGCGAGACGGCGTTTGCGATCGCCATCAGCGATAAGCTGCTCAAGGCCGGCGTTTTCGTGACCGGTTTCGGCTATCCGGTCGTGCCCGAAGGAACCGCCCGTATTCGGGTGCAGACCAGCGCTGCGCTGACGACCGAGGAGATGGATCGCGCGCTGCGCGCGTTCGAGAACGTCGGCCGAGAGACGGGGTTGCTCGCCTGAAATTCACTCGCTCCGGCATCGTTCTCAAGCCGAGCGCGCTCGACGACGAGCGCTTGGGCATATTGAACCCCGCGTGTGCGCGCCTGCGGGATGATACGCTCCAGCTCTATCCGCGCATGGTTGCGCCCGGGAATATCTCGCGGATCGGATCGTTTTGTGCCATCGAGCACACCGACGGGTCGCTGCGAGTCGAGTCACGGGGCTACGCCCTCGAGCCGTCGGCGGCCTACGAGTTGCGCGACGCGACCGGCGGGTACGGCTGCGAAGATCCGCGGGTCACGTTTGTTCCGGTGCTCGACCGGTACGTCATGTCATACGTTGCTTTCGGTCCACGCGGACCCGAGGTTGCCGTGGCCGTTTCGAGTGACGGGCTCGCGTGGCAGCGCCTCGGCCTGCTGGAGTTTCGCCGCACCGGTGCGCGCTTCGCCGACAAGGATGCGGCGTTTTTTCCCGAGCCGGTGAAATCGCCGTCCGGGGTTGATTCGCTGGCCTTCTACCATCGGCCGACGCTGCAGCTTGAGGTCAAGGATGCAGAAGAAGCGCTTGCCGCGATCGAGGCGCTTCCGCCAAACCGGCGCGAAGGCATCGCCGTCGGCTACATCCCGCTCGATCCGGTGCTCGCCGACATCAACGAGCTCTGCCGGGTGACGGAAACACATCGCTTAACGCTGCCGCCCGCGAACTGGGGCTCCATCAAGTCGGGCGCCGGCACGCCGCCGGTGCGCGTCGACGAAGGGTGGCTATCGGTCATCCACGGCGTCGACCAGATCGCTCACCCGAGCGGAGCGTCGTTGCTGCGCTACTGTGCCGGCGTCATCATTCACGACGCGCAGCGGCTCGACCACATCATTTTCCGCTCACACGACCCGCTCTTCGTTCCCGAACGGCGCGGCGAGATCCGTGGGACGGTCGGCCACGTTGTCTTTCCGACGGGTATCGACCGGCGAGGCGAGCGCGCGTTCGACATCTATTACGGGATGGCCGACTACGAGATCGCGCGCGGACGGCTTACGCTCGAGTAGCTGCTCGGCGGCCCGGTAACGAAAAACCGGGTCCGTTTACTTTGCAGTAAACGGACCCGTACAGGTTGCGGGGGGTGGATTTGAACCACCGACCTTCGGGTTATGAGCCCGACGAGCTACCGGACTGCTCCACCCCGCGATAGAAACGACTACAGTACGACGGCGTGGGTTTCGCCCCTGCCTCGGGCGAAAGCGGTCGCATGGTCGCGGGCACCCTCGCGGAGTCGATCCCAAAGATTCACTTGCACTGCCACTTAGAGGGCAGCTTGCGGGATTCGACCTTCGTCGAGCTTGCCGGAAAGCACGGCATCCCCCTGCGGTACGTGCCGAAGGGGGAGTCGAAGGGTCAGGATGACAAAAGTGGTAACGCGAGCGAGCGTGAGAGCGACCCCTATCGGTTTGGCAGCTTTCAGGAGTTTCTGTATATCTTTGCGGCGGTCAGCCGCTCGCTGCACAATCCCGAAGATTTTGCGCGGCTGGCGCGCGAGTTTGTCGAGGATGCGCTTGCGCAAGGGGTCATCTACGGTGAGCTCTTCGTCTCTCCGCCGGTCTGGAAGTTTTTCAACCCCGCCATCGACGTTCGCGCGACGATGGAGGCCATCGTGAGCGAACTGCGCCAAGCCAGTCCCCGAGCGACGTTCAAACTCTTGCCGGATCTCACGCGAAACTTCGGTGCGGATCGCGCGATGGAGACGGCACGCGCGATGGCGGCGATGACCGATTTGGACGTCGTCGGGGTCTCACTCGGCGGCGATGAGGCGCGCTTTCCGACGAGGCTTTTCGTCGATGCGTTTGCGTTTGCGCGCTCCGAAGGTTTGCACTGCGTTGCACATGCCGGCGAGGCGAGCGACGCGGCAAGCGTGCGAGACGCGATCGAGCTGCTCGGGGTCGATCGCGTCGGCCACGGAATCCGCGCGCTCGAGGACGCGCGCACGGTCGAACTGCTGGCCGCGCGCCGAATACCGCTTGAGATTTGTCCGACCTCGAATCGGCTGACCGGAGCGAGCCTCGCCGAATACTCGCATCCGTACCTGGAACTCGATCGGCGCGGCTGCATCGTGACGATCGATTGCGACGATCCGGCGATTTTTCGGACGTCGATCGCGAGCGAGTACGCGTCGGTCGAACGCGTCGCCGGCGCCGCCGTCTTGGAACGCTTCGTTCGCAACGCGATCGACGCGTCGCTTGCCGAGCCGCAGGCGAAGAGGGAGATGCAAGCGCGAGTGACGAGCGCTGCGGAACTCTACGCCGCGCCGCGAAGTTAGAGCCTCTATGCCCGGTCACTCGCATTCGCACTTTGCCGAGTCCTTCGAGATGTATATGAAGGCGATCTATCGTCTCGAGCGCGAGGGACCCGGGGTAACCACGTCGGCCTTGGCGACCGAACTGGGCGTGGCACCCGCCTCGGTCTCTGGAATGCTCAAAAAGCTCGTCAACGATGGCTACGTCGAGCACGAAGTGCGCGGCGATATCAAATTGACGCGAAAGGGTCTCGAAGTAGCCGTCGGCGTCGTGCGGCGCAATCGGCTGGCGGAGCGTCTCCTCACCGACGTGTTGGGCATGCCGTGGGACGAAGTCTACGCCGAAGCCTGCATCCTCGAGCACGCGATCACGCCGCGCGTCGAGCAGCGTCTCATTGTGGCCTTGAACGATCCGCAGACGTGTCCGCACGGGCATCCGATTCCGCCCGCCGATTTAACCGAGCCGGTTCGCACCGGAATCCCGCTCGCGCAAGTAGAGCCGGGTAAAAACGTCACCGTTGCCGGCGTGACCGAGCAGATGCCGGAGATCTTGCGCTATCTCGGGCAAGTCGGTCTACGCCCCGGCGCGCGTCTCGCCGTGGTTGAAAAGGCACCGCTAGGCGGCCCGGTCACGATCGAGGTTGACGGCGAGCGTCACGCCATCTCACTCGAGCTCGCTCGGACGGTCATGATCGCGTGACCACGCGCTTGCTGATCGCGCTCAACGTGATCGGGTACCTTTGGGAAGTCTCCGTCGCCGGCCCAAGCATGCTCACCGGCTTCGGCAGCAGCACGGGCATCGAGCGCGTGCTGGTGGCGGGCGCGCTGATCCCGGCCGCGGTCTTACAAGATGGGCAATGGTGGCGCATCATCACGGGTGCGTTTCTCCATGGCGGATTGCTTCATATCGGCGTCAATATGTTGTCGCTGTGGTTTCTTGGGCGATTCATCGAATACGCGCTCGGCTCGTGGCGAATGTTCGTCGTCTATATGTTCTCGCTGATCGTCTCGGGCCTCGGCGTCGTCTTTTTCAGCAATCCGATGGTACCGACCGTCGGCGCCAGCGGTGCGATCTTCGGACTCTTCGGCGCGCTCTTCGCGATCGGGTTTAAGCTCGGCAAACCGGGGATGGACCTCGTGCGCGCCAACGTCGGGATACTCGTGCTGAATCTGATCATCACGTTTACCGTTCCGCAGATCTCGTGGCAAGCGCACGTCGCCGGGTTGCTGGCCGGCTTCGTCCTCACCTACGTTTTGTACGCGCCGCCGCGACGGGTCGCTCCAGCCGTGGTGGATTCGAACAGCGGGCGCGAGCTCGAAACCCATTACGAAGATGCTCCCTAACTTAGACGAGGTCTTCGGAGCGAACGGGCCTTTCGCGGAAGCGCTGCGCGGCTTTGAACCGCGCACCGGACAGCTGCAGATGGCACAGCTCGTCGAACGCGGCATTCTTGAGGGAATGCACACGATTGTCGAAGCGGGAACGGGCGTCGGGAAATCGCTGGCGTACGTAGTTCCGGCGGTTCGCAGCGGCAAGAAGGTGGTGCTCTCAACCGGAACGATTGCGCTGCAAGAGCAGCTCGTGCGTAAGGACATTCCGGTCGTTGAAAAAGCGCTCGGCGGGCCCCTGCGGGTTACGCTGCTCAAGGGACGCGCGCACTATCTCTGCCGGCAAAAGCTCGAACGCATGCGCGCGGATCGGCTGCTGGCCCAGTCGCGCTCGATGCAGCGAATCTGGGAGTGGGCCGACGCAACGCGGACCGGCGACCGCGGCGAGCTGGGCTTCGTGCCGGCTGCCGAGGAATGGGAACAGCTCGACGCCGACGCCGACGAATGCGTGGGCGAGCTCTGTCCGCACTTTCGCAACTGTTTCTTCTTCCAAAAGCGCGACGAGGCGAAGTATGCCGATCTCATCGTCGTCAACCACGCGCTCTTTTTTCTCGATCTCGCCGTCGGCGGCGGCCTCCTTCCACCCTACGACGTGGTGGTACTCGACGAGGCGCATCAGTGCGAACGCTGGGCAACCGACGCGCTGACGGCGGTGCTCTCGCGGGCGACGATCGGCCGCATGTTGCGCAAGCTGCGCCGGACCTACGACCTGCCGCCGAATTTGGAAGTCGAGCTGGATGAGGGGATACGGCGGCTGGAGTCGGCACTGGCGCGGGTGCCGGCCGAGCGTTATCCGCTTGGCGCAAACGAGCACGCGTGGCCGCCGCTGGCATCGCTGCGCGCAACCCTTTACGATCTCGAGAACTGGCTCTTTGCCAACGCCGTGACGGGTTTGAGAAAAAGGGTCGAAAACGAGGCCGAGGCCGAGCGGAGGCGGGATCTCGCCTTGCGAGCGGTGCTTGTGCATGAAGCGGTGATCGATCGCGTTGAAGCCGGCGCTCCCGAGACGATCGCATGGGTCGAGCGAAGCGACGGCGACGGACGGTATGCGGTCAACTGCGCGCCGCACGACGTCGCCGATTTCCTGCGTGCAACGCTTTTCACCCGAACGCACAGCGTCGTTCTGACGAGCGCGACGCTCGCGACGGATCGGTCTTTCGAATTCGTCCGGCGAACGCTCGGAGTTGACGACGCGCAGGAGCTCGTCGCGCCGTCGCCCTTCGACTACGCGCGTCAAGCGCGGCTCTTCATCGCGCCGCCCGACGTGAATCCGAAATCGGCGGAGTTCGCGCGCCGCGCCGCGCCGCTCGTCGAGGAGTGCCTCGACCGAACCGGCGGCCGCGCCTTCGTGCTCTTCACGTCTTACGCGCGGCTGCGCGAGGTGCACGGATTGCTGCGCGAACGACTGCCCTTTCCGGTGCGGCTGCAAGGCGAACTGCCGCGCTCCGACCTGCTCGACTGGTTCCGGCGCACGCGCGGCGCGGTGTTATTTGCCACGGCAACGTTTTGGGAGGGAATCGACGTCGTCGGCGACGCGCTTTCGTGCGTCATCATCGACCGTCTGCCGTTTCCCTCACCCGGGGATCCGCTGGTCATGGCGCGCGTTCGCGCGCTCGAAGCGCGGGGACTCAACGGCTTCGAGCATTACTTCGTTCCGGCGGCGACGGTGCGGCTGAAGCAGGGTTTTGGGCGCCTCATCAGGAGCAGCAGCGATCGCGGTCTGGTCGCGCTGCTGGACGGACGTGCCGCTTCGACGCGGTACGGCACGACGATTCTCTCGGCGCTTCCCCCCGCTACCCGGATCGCGCACTTGGACGACTTGGAGGCGTTTTTTGCCACCAAAGATCCACCTGAGCGACGATCCGCGGGCCATCCATGAGGGCGAGTCTCTCCATGCGATGGCTCTTCGGTAAATAGAGCATCGCAACGCGGTCGCGCGGAACCGTTTTGCCAAGCATCGTGTGACGGCCCTCGTGCATCCACGCAACGCCGAGCGCCTTCGACGCGTCGTGCACGACGATTAAATACCACGAGCCGTCGGGGGCATATGTGACCGACGCCGCCGGACTTCCGGGCGCCGAGCGAAACGCGGCGGTGAGATGCGGACCGGCCGCGACGCGTTCCATCGCCTCGCTCTGCGCGACCATCGCAGTGCGGAGCGTTCGATTCTCCTGCCAGAAGTACACCGACGGCAAGAGGCCGACGAGCAGCGCGGCGGCGAGCGCACCGGCCAGCCACGCCGGACGCTGTTGAAGATTTGCAGGGCGAGTAACCTTCGGTGCAAGCGCGCGCATGACGCGGCCGGCGAGCTCCGGCGGCGCCGGGTGTCGCGCTTCCATTGACGCGACCAGCGCAACGTCGCGTTCGGCAGCTCCGGCCAGCACGGCACAACTCGCGCACTTCCGCACGTGCGCCTCAAACGACGCACGTTCATCGTCGCTCAGCGCGCCGAGTGCGTAGGGTGCAGCCAGATCGGCGACGTGATCGAGGCTCATGTTTCGAGCGCCGCGGCGAGCTTGCGCAACCCGAGCTTCATGCGGCTTTTGATCGTGCCGAGCGGCTGTTGGAGTTCGGCTGCGATTTCGGTTTGCGTCTTCCCCTCGTAATAGGCCAGCGCGAGCGCCGTACGCTGCTCGTCGGGCAGCGCGAGCAACGCCCGGCGAACGCGGTCGCGTTCGATCGGATCGGCGATCTGCAGTTCGTCGTGTTCTACCGGCATCGCGGCGAGGCGACCCTCCAGGCGCATGCGGCGCGACTGTCGCCGCTGCCGCGAAATCGCTTCGTTGCGCACGCAGACCACCAGAAAGCTGCGTAGGCTCCCGCGTTCCGGCGAATAGGCATGCGGCGACCGCCATAGGCGCGCGATCGCGTCGCTGACGCAATCTTGCGCTTCTTCGCCGTTGCCGAGCACGTTATAGGCCGCCGAGTATAACAACGAAGCATACCGCCGATAGGCGTCGCCGAAGGCCCACCGTTCGTGTGCTCCAAATGCTATCGCCAAATCCTCGTCGGTGCTCGGCGTCGCTGCCATTCCCTCATTTCTTAATGAACGCCGCCCGTGTGCCGGCGGATGAGGC
Source organism: Candidatus Cybelea sp. (assembly GCA_049800655.1). Taxonomy (GTDB): domain Bacteria; phylum Vulcanimicrobiota; class Vulcanimicrobiia; order Vulcanimicrobiales; family Vulcanimicrobiaceae; genus Cybelea. Next base: position 10,628 of record JBARKF010000282.1, on the reverse strand, counting down.
TATTCTTCTTGCGTGACCTCGACCTTAGCGCGCTCCTGAAGTTCCTTCACGACCGAAGAGTCGGCCAGCGTGGTCGTATCGCCGAGCGTGCGGCCCTCGGCGATGTCGCGCAAGAGACGCCGCATGATCTTACCGCTGCGAGTCTTCGGCAGCTCCTGCGTGAACGTAACGTACTTCGGACGCGTGAACTTGCCGAGCTTGCCGGCGACGTGATCGCGCAACTCGTCGGCGAACTCGGGCGTGCCGTTGGCGGTGCCTTTCAGCGAGACAAAAGCGTAGATCGCCTGGCCCGTCATCTCGTCGAGCTTCCCGCAGACCGCGGCCTCAGCGACGGCCGGGTGATCGACCAGCGCGCTTTCGACCTCGGTCGTCGAAATGCGATGGCCGCTGACGTTCATCACGTCGTCGATGCGTCCCATAAACCAATAGTTGCCGTCGCCATCGCGTCGCGCGCCGTCGCCGGCAAAGTAGAGATGCGGAAAGCGCGACCAGTAGGTCTGCACGTAACGCTCGTCATCGCCCCAGATTCCGCGTAGCATGCCCGGCCACGGCCGCGTCAGCACGGCGTAACCGCCGCCGCCGAGCGGCACCGATTCGCCGCGATCGTTGACGACGTCGGCCGCAATGCCCGGCAACGGTTTGGTCGCACTGCCGGGAAGCAGCGTCGTGACGCCCGGTAGCGGCGAGATCATAATTCCGCCGGTTTCGGTCTGCCACCAAGTGTCAACGACCGGCACGCGGTTGCCGCCGATCCATTCGCGGTACCAGATCCAAGCTTCGGGATTGATTGGCTCGCCGACGCTGCCCAAAACTCGTAGCGACGAAAGATCGTGCCGAGCGGGGAACTCCGTCCCCCACTTCATGAACGTTCGAATCGCCGTCGGAGCCGTATAGAGAATCGTAACGCCGTAACGCTCGACGATCTCCCAAAATCGGTCTTTATCCGGATAATCCGGTGTGCCTTCGTAGATGACGCCGGTTGCGCCGTTTGCGAGCGGCCCGTAAACGATGTACGAATGGCCCGTAACCCATCCGATGTCGGCGGTGCACCAATAGATATCGCTGGCTTCTTTGAGGTCGAAGACGAGTTTGTGGCTCATCGCCACGTGCGTTAAGAATCCCGCCGTGGTGTGCTTAATCCCTTTAGGTTTGGCCGTCGTACCGCTCGTATACAAGAGAAAGAGCAGATCCTCGGCGTTCATCGCTTCGGGTTCGCACTCCGTCGATTGGCCCGCGACGATCTCATCCCACCAATGGTCGCGCCGCTCGCGCATGAAGATGTCGTCACCGACGCGGCGCGCCACGATGCAGTGTTCGATCGACGGGGTTCGTTCCATCGCGATATCGCAGTTGCGCTTGAGTGGAACTTTGTTGCCGCGACGCCAACCGAAATCGGCAGTGATGAGCGCGGTGCATTGCGCGTCGTTGACGCGATCGACGATCGATTCGGGTGAAAAACCGCCGAAGATCACCGAATGGGCAGCACCGATTCGGGCGCAGGCGAGCATGGCGACCGGAAGCTCGGGAATCATCGGCATATAGATCGCTACCCGGTCGCCGCGACGGATGCCCAGTGCCCGTAAGCCGTTTGCAAACCGGTTCACGTCGTCGAGCAGCTCGCCGTACGTGATCGTCCGGCGGTCGCCGGGTTCACCTTCGAAGTAGTACGCGACTTTATCCGCGCGACCGGCCCGCACGTGGCGGTCCAGACAGTTGACCGAGACGTTGAGCGTTCCGTCGCCGAACCAGCGTGCGAACGGCTCGTTCCACTCCAGCGTCACCGTGAAGGGTTTGATCCATTCCAGCTTGCGAGCCCACGACGCCCAAAACTCGAGGTAATCGCGGTCGGCTTGCGCGTAGATCTCGCCCGTCGCGTTCGCCGCGGCGGCGAACTCCGAAGAAGGTGGAAAGCGCCGGCTCTCCTCGAGCAGCGCTTCAATCGCCGAGCTGGCCATGCATCGCAGCGTTACCTAGGCGCGGGTGGCATGCCTGCCGAAGAGTTGCGCCACCTGCAATGTTGGCTGCACTCGTCCTCGCGGCGCTGACCGCCCCATCAACGGGGCTCGCAACGATCCGTTACGATGCACCGCCGCCGAACTTTGCGTTTCCCACGCCACACGGTCCCGTTTCTCTCGCCGACCTTCGCGGTAAAGTCGTCGTGATCGACTTTTGGGCGACCTGGTGCCACGTTTGCACCGCTGAACTCAAAGATTTCGTGCGCGCTCGCGAGACGTTCGGCAAGCAGCTTGAAGTGGTCACGATCTCAGACGAGCTGCCCGATGTAGCGGCGAGCTATCTCCGCGGATCGAACATTGCTTTGCCGCTCGTTGAGGATCTCGAGGGCGCGCTCTTTCAGATCTATTCGGTTTCGGCGATTCCCGTCACGCTCGTCCTCGCCCCAAGCGGGTCGGTTACCTACGTCTCGGTCGGCGGGTTGAGTTGGGACGAACTGCAAAAGGCAATCGAGCGGGCGCAAGCTAACCCCTCCGCTAGCACTCATGGGTCGGGAGTGCTACAGTAGGGGGCGTGATAGACAGCAGCGGCCTAGGGAAGCGGAAGGCCTACATCCTGGCGACGGTGGTCTACGAGTATATCGCGACCGCCGAGCCGGTCGGCTCGCAGTCGCTGACCCAGAAGTATAACCTGGGGATCAGCTCGGCGACGGTACGCAACGCTATGGCGGAGCTGGAGGCGGGAGGGTACCTCGTGCAGCCGCACACCTCGGCCGGGCGCATTCCGTCGGACAGCGGTTATCGAACCTACGTCGACCAGCTCATGCAGCCCGAAGCGCTGAGCGAGGACGAGCGCCGGCGGATCCGCGACGAGCTCGGCGACGCAACCCGGGAGCTCGATGAGATCATCGATCACACCACACGTGTGCTCGGGCGTCTTTCGAACAACTTAGCCTTCGTAACCATGCCCCAGCAGGAGGCCCAGCTTTTCAAGCACATCCAGCTGATCTGGCTCTCGCCGCACACGGGCGTCGCGATCGTCGTCACGTCGCTCGGCGTCGCCGCGCAAAGCCTCTTCGAACTCGGCGCGGAGGTGCGGCCCGACGACCTCACGCGCTTCTCGAACGCGTTGAACGCGCGACTCGCCAATCGGCAGTTGCGCGAGGTTACCGACAGCGAAATCGCGCACGCGGCACAAGAGGCGGGCGTATCCGACGATCTTCGCGCCGCGGTTGCAACTGCGGCGCTCTCCGCGCGGTCGAGCGAACAGCCGACAGTCGCCGCGGCCGGAGCGCAGAACCTGCTCGATCAACCGGAGTTCCAAGATTTACGCAAACTGCGTTCGATCTTGCGCATCGTGGAGGAGCAGAAAACCCTCTATGAGATCGTCGCGGACGCCATGAACGCCGATTCGGTGAGCGTGAAGATCGGTCACGAGCTCGGGAGTGAGGAGCTCGCCGATCTCTCGGTCGTGACGGTCCCCTACCGTTTTGGCGCGCACGCCTTGGGGATGCTTTCCATTTTAGGGCCGCGACGCATGCCGTATGCGCGTCTGCTGGCGCTCGCCTCGGGGACGGCCGAAACGCTAAGCCAGCGGCTTTCGGACGTCGAGGACCTTCCACAAGCCTAATACGTTAAATGCCGACCAGGGATTACTACGACGTCCTCGGTGTTGCGCGCGACGCCTCGGGGGAAGAGATCAAACGAGCTTATCGCGGGCTCGCGCGCCGGCATCATCCCGACGTCGCGCACGACAAGTCGAACGCCGAGCATACCTTTAAAGAGATCAACGAGGCCTACGAAGTGCTTTCGGATCCGCGGAAGCGCGCACAATACGATCGATTCGGCGCCGCCGGTAATGGCGGAGCGCCTCCCGGGGACTTCGGCTTCGGCTCCGGCTCATTCGGCGATATCTTCGATATGTTCTTCGGAAACGTTCGAGGCGCAAGTCAACCGCGTCGCGCCGGACCGGAACGCGGCGCCGATCTTCGTTACGACGTTGAGATCACGCTCGAAGACGCGTTCCATGGAACAACAAAGGAAATCGCGTTCGATCGTCTCGCGCACTGCGACGTCTGCAAGGGAAGCGGAGCCAAGCCGGGGACGATGATCGTACCCTGCGAGCGCTGCGGTGGAAGCGGCATGGTGCGCAGCGCGCGGCAGACGCCGCTCGGGCAAATCGTGACGCAAATGCCCTGCACGCGCTGCAGCGGCGAGGGGCACGTGATCGCGCACCCATGCGAACGCTGCGGGGGCCGCGGGCGGCGTGAATCTGAAACGCGGCTCACCGTCAGCGTTCCGCCCGGCGTCGAGGATGGCTCGCGAATCCGGATCGCCGGGAGCGGCGAAGGCGGCATGCATGGCGGGCCGCCGGGCGATCTCTATGTCTACTTAACGGTTGCGCGGCATGCGATCTTCAAGCGCAACGCTCGCGATACGTTCATCGACGTTCCGGTGAGCTTTCCCCAAGCGGCGCTGGGTGCGACGCTGAACGTGCCCTCACTCAGCGGCGATGTGGAGCTGACGCTGCCGCCGGGAACGCAAACCGGCACGACGTTGCGTCTGCGAGGATACGGCATGCCGAGCATTCGTGGAACGCATCGCGGCGACCATCACGTCACCGTCTACGTCGTGGTTCCGACGAAACTCAACAAGCGTCAGCGCGAGCTGCTCGAGGAGTACGCGTACGCGGGGGGTGACGCGATCGAGGAGCGCACCTTCTTCGACCGGGTGAAGGACGCGTTTCGTCCGGAGTGACGACGCGCCGCTTCTTCGTCGAGGGTACGCGCGAAGCTGGGAGCACCGTCGAGATCGAGGGTGGCGACGCGCATAAAATCACGCGTGTCCTTCGCTTGCGCGAAGACGACCGCATCGAGATCGTGGATTCGGCTTCAACCGCTTTTATCGCGGCAATCGCCGAGACGGGACGCGTCGTTCGCGCGCGGCTCCTCGAGATCGTCGTCGGGGGCTCAGACGGCAGCGAGGCGACGCGGCTCCTCGAGGTCGCGCAGGCAGTCCCAAAGGGCAACCGGATGGATTTTGTCGTCGAGAAGGGCACCGAGCTCGGTGCGAGCGCGTTCATCCCGTTTTATTGCGAACGCAGCGTACGGCGAGACGTCGGCGGCGAACGACTCGGACGCTGGCAACGCGTAGTGCGCACCGCCGCGATGCAGTGCGGGCGCCGAGACATTCCCGAGGTGTGCGAACCTCTTCGATTTGAAGCCTTGCTCGCGCGTTTTCGCGACTACGACGGCGTACTATTTGCGTGGGAACTGGCCCCGCCGGCGCCGCTGAGCGAGCGTCTGCGCGCAGAGTTGCCGACATCGGGGCGCGTGCTTCTCGTCGTCGGGCCTGAAGGCGGATTCACACATGAGGAAGCCGAGGCCGCGCGGCACAACGGCGCGATCCTCTTTTCGCTTGGGCCCCGCATCTTGCGGACCGATACCGCCGCACTCGTGTTGTTGGCGGTTATTGGCGCCTTGACGTCGTAGAGAGGGCGATTCGGCATGCCCCTTCCCTTCTCGATCGTCATTCCAACCTACAACGAGGCCGCAGGTATCGAAAAGCTGCTCGGCGCGCTCGATACGACCTTTCGAGCAAATGGGCTCGACGGCGAGATCATCGTCGTCGACGACAATTCGCCGGACGGCACGGGGGAGCTCGTCGATGAGCTTTCGCGCCGGCTGCCGGTCCGCGCGCTACATCGCAGCGGGAAGCTGGGCCTGTCGAGTGCCGTCATCGAGGGTTGGACGATCGCACGCCCGGAGTCGATTGCGTTGGGCGCCATGGACGCGGACTTCAGCCACGACGTCAACGCGTTACCGAAAATGGTTGCCGCACTCGATTCGGGTGAGTATGGGTTGGCCGTCGGAAGCCGCTACGTCGCGGGAGGGGGCATCGCGAACTGGCCGGTGCGCCGCGTGATTACCTCGCGTGTCGCGTGTTGGTTGGCGCGCCCGCTGACCCGCGTCCGGGACGTGACGAGCGGTTATTTCTTGGTTCGGCGCGAGGCACTGCAGGGCGTTACGCTCGATCCGATCGGCTTCAAAATCGGCCTCGAGGTTATCGCGAAGGCGCACTACGGAAAGGCGATCGAGGTACCGTACGTCTTTAAGGATCGGGAGGCGGGCGTTTCGAAACTCAACCAAGGCGAGATTTTCAACTACCTTCGACAACTCAGGCGGCTGTACGCGGCGTGGCTCGTGCCGCAAGCCGCAAAAGGACAACGGTAGCCCTCATGCCGAGACCGGAGTGGCTCGCGTCGCGTCGCGCGAAAATGGCGGAGGGCAACGACGCCGCCTTGTGGAGCAAATGCCCGAAGTGCGGCGAGGTGCTCTACAGCCGCGATCTCGCCGCGAATCTCTACGTCTGCACGCGTTGCGCGTACCACTTCCGGATGAATGCCTACGATCGCATCGAGTCGATCGTCGACGGAGAGTTCACGGAAATCGGCGGCGACGTCGTTTCGAGTAATCCGCTCGGCTGGTCGGATAAGAAACCCTATGACGCCAAGCTGAAGAGCGACCGCGAGCGCAGCGGGCTCTCCGAATCGGTCGTTTGTGGATTCGCCGAGATCGACGGGCACCCGGTCGCGCTAGCGATCATGGACTTTCACTTCCGCGGCGGAACGATGGGACGGGTCACCGGCGAACGGATCACGCTGCTGCTTGAAGAGGCGCGGCGCCGCAGCATTCCCTGCATCATTTTTTCGGCATCGGGGGGTGCCCGCATGGAAGAGGGCATGCTCGCGCTCATGCAGATGGCCAAAACCACGGCCGCGGTCACGCGGTTCATGGATGCCGGCAACTTCTTGCTCGTGGTGCTCACCGACCCGACGACCGGCGGCGTCTCCGCCTCGTTCGCCTTTCAGGCCGACGTAATCGTCGCCGAATCGAAAGCGATGATCGGGTTTGCCGGACGGCGCGTGATCGAGCAGACTATTCGCCAGCGGTTGCCCGATCAGTTTCAAACGGCCGAGTTTCTGCTCGACAAGGGCGCGATCGACATGGTGGTCGACCGCCGGAAGCTTAAAGAGACGCTGGTTCACCTTCTCGAATATGTGTCGGCGTGAGCAATAACGTCATCGTCGAGCGAGAGAAAGGGCTCGTCCAGCTCGAGCGGCGCATTGCCGAGCTGCGCGAGGCTTCGGCCGCGCAGCCGCTCGACATGTCCACCGAAGTTGCTGCCCTCGAGCAGAAGTATCAGGAGATCCTGCGCGAGCTTTTCGGCGAGCTCTCGCCGTGGGAGAAAGTGCACATGGCCCGCCATCCGGCGAGGCCTACGTCGCTCGATTACATATCCCGCTTCGACCGGTTCGACGAGCTCCACGGCGATCGCCACTATCGCGACGATCCCTCGATCGTGGGAGGCTTTGCGCGCTTGCGCTCGCGCCGGGTAGTCGTACTGGGGCAGCAGCGCGGCCGCGATACGAAAGAGAATCTGCGGCGCAATTTCGGGATGCCCGCTCCGGAAGGCTACCGCAAAGCGACTCGGCTAGCGAAGCTCGCCGCGCGTTTCGGCTTGCCGATCGTTACCTTTGTCGACACGAAGGGTGCAGACCCGGGGATCAGTTCCGAGGAGCACGCGCAATCGGAGGCGATCGCAACCTGCTTGCAGGCGTTCACGACGGCGGGCGTTCCGATCGTCGCGACCGTCATTGGTGAGGGGGGTTCCGGAGGTGCGTTAGCGCTGGCAATCGCCGACCAGGTACTGATGCTCGAGCACAGCACCTATTCGGTCGCATCGCCCGAAGGTTGCGCCGCGATCCTCTGGTCCGACGCGAGCAAGGCGGAAGAAGCGGCGTCCCGGTTGAAGTTGACCGCGAATGATTTGCACGGCTTCGGCATCGTCGACGAGATCATTCCAGAGCCGCTTGGCGGGGCGCATCGGAATGCCGAAGGCGTCGTCGCACGCACCCTCGACACGGTCGACGCTGCGCTGACGCGTTTGTCGGCATTCTCCGGGGAAAGACTATTGGAGGAGCGCTATCGAAAGTACCGGCGATTGGGAGAGTGGCAGAGCGAAGGGTTGGAACCAATAGGAAGCGTGCATTGACACGTCGCCGCTCGCCGGCCCTGCGGTTCGCCGGTCGCGTTACGGCGCTGGCGATTACGTTGCTCGTCGCTACGCTCGTCGCCATCCAATTCGCGCGCGCCATTGGAGAGAACCTCGCAGCCGCCCACGAGCTCGCGACGCTTCGCTCCGACATCGCGGCACTGCGCGTGCGGCGGGTCGAGCAGCAGCAGGAGCTAAAGCGCCTCCGCAGTGCGGAGGGCGCCGTGCCCGAGATTCACGATCGCTTGCGTCTCGTTCGCCCGAATGAAGCCCTTATTTTCGTCTCGCCTCAGCCGGCGGCGCAGCCGCCGGATGTGCCGTGAACGGCACGTCGGGCGGTATCGTGATCAATCTTAACGCGTACGGAGCGACCGTGCGCCTCGACGACGGCGACCTCGCAAGCGCGAGCGCGCACGACGTCGAGACGCATCGCGACGAGTATCAGCGCTCGCTCATGCGCCGAAAGCGTCTGGCATTTGAGGTGCGGCGCGAAGGGCGGCGCTGCGCCGTTTCGCTTGCGCCACAGATCCACGACGAGACCCTCGAAGAACAAATTGCTTCATATCTGCGCAGCACGGAAGAATGGGAGCCGGCTGACGGCGTTCCCGCCGCCGAGCGTCACTTCTTGCGCAAGAAGCGTCGCGCTGCTCTCTTCGAATCCAAGCATCGTTGAGCAAACGCTACGCGATCGTTTCGATCGGCACCAACTCGGCACGCGTACTGCTTGCGGACGTCGCGCCCGACACGCCGCGCGTCGAACTAACGCGTTCGACCGGCACGCGCATCGGTGAGGGCCTCGGAGAGCAGGGTCGCCTCGGCGACGAACCGATGCAGCGGACGCTCGATGCGATCGCGCAATACGCGCGAACGATCCGCGGCCATTACGTCCGTCTCTTCGCCGTAGCGACGAGCGCGTTGCGCCGCGCCGAGAACGGCGACGAGTTCGCGCAACGCGTTTCGGCTTTGCTGGGCGTGCCGCTGCGCGTGCTCTCCGGCGAAGAAGAAGCGGCTGCTTCGTATCGCGGTGCGCTGACGGCCTTCGACAATCTACGGGGCGAGCGAGCCGGCGTGCTCGACGTCGGCGGCGGAAGCACCGAATATGCGACCGGGGATTCGTTACAGCCCGACAAGCTCGTGTCGTGCGAAATCGGCGCGGTGCGATTGACCGAAGCCGTGCCGGCGCTCGCCGGCCGCGACGGTGCGGTCGACGAGGCAGCACTCTTCCGGGCGCGCGAACTCGCACGCGAAGCGTTAAAGCCAATCGGCGAGTCGGCCGTGGTCGAGCGAGTTGCCCTCGTTGGCGGGAGCGCGACAACGGCCGCCGCTATCGTTCGCGGCCGCGCGACGCCGCCGTCGGTCTACCGGATCACACGTGCCGATTTGCAGCGCACGCTCGAGCGCCTATTAAAGATGAAGCTCGACGAGCGCAAGAGCGTGCCGGGCATGCGACCGCAGCGCGCGGACATTCTTCCGGGCGGGATCATCGTGCTCGACACCGCGCTCGAGATCGTCGGTCGCGACGAGGCTGTTGCGACGACCGCTGATTTGCTTCTCGGCATTTTGCTGCAGGAACGCGACGCGGCGGGAGGACCGGCTCCCCCGATGCGCGCAGCTTCCGTGACGCGAAGGGGATTCCGTCCATGAACGACTCGCAGATACGCGAACACATCCAGAGCCTCGTCGAGGAAGAGCACCGGCTGCACGAACACGGCGAGAACGGGAAGCTCACCGAAGAGGATCGCGAGCGTCTCGAAGCGATCTCGGTACGCCTCGACCAGTACTGGGATTTATTACGCCAGCGCCGCGCGCGTCGCGATGCGGGCCAAGATCCCGGCGTCGCGCACATGCGCAGCAGCGATACCGTCGAGCACTACCGGCAGTAGTCCGGCAGTTTGTCACATCAGCGAAGCACAATATACGCTTTGTCATTCTTTCGTTGTCACCCTGAGCGGAGCGCCGAAGGCGCGCAGTCGAAGGGCGAAGGGCGTAAGATGAAGGACGAAGGGCGAAAATGCGCAAGGCGACTGCTACTTGGGATGGTGGTGGAATAGGCAGACACAGCAGACTTGACAATCGGTTGAGCCGCGGGAATCGGAAACGGCCCGCGGGATGCGCTCAAAGTCGGCGAACTCTCTGTCGCGTGACGTGACGACGCCGAGCCAAGCTCCGATGGAGGAGAAGGTGTAGAGACTGGACGGGCGCGACCTACGTGAGTGTTCCCCTCATAGGGTCAAGGCACAGTCCGGACCACAAACGCAAAGAAGCGGTGGCGAAAGCCATAGTGGTGCGAAAATCTGCAGCCCGAAAGGGCGTCCGGGTTCGACTCCCGGCCATCCCAAAAAGTATTAGCGTTATTTCACAGGCGTTTCCGCCGCACTAGCCTCCGATTTGTCACCGATTTGTCACAGAATCCGCGGTACCGCCTAAACTCGGACGGTATCGAGCACCCGCGCCGCGGCGGCGTCGCTTTCTCTGTAGACGTGTAAGTAGCGCTCGGCGGTAATGCGGATATCCGCATGGCCGAGCCGTTTGCTCACGACCTCAAGCGGCACGCCCTTTTTCGCCAAGAGCGATGCGTGCGTGTCGCGCAGGCAGTGAGCCGTGATCGGCGTGACCTTGGCG
>JBARKF010000281.1:0-18205 GCA_049800655.1 Candidatus Cybelea sp. | reverse complement strand
GTCCCGGCCGCGTACCGCTGACTCGCGCGCGGCAGCGAGTACAGGTTCCACGGCTCGGACGCTCGTCGCGGCACATCCATGTGCCGCTCCTGCTCGCGCGCTTTTTCGGGCTAACAAAGTTTTGTAGCAGCCATCCATGGCTGGCCCGAAAAAGTCGCAACGCCTCGCTCACGGAGCTTCTACGTATCGAACTTGGGAGCCACGGCACTAGCGATACAACAGTAGCTCGAACGCGACGACCGCGCCGATTGCGACCACGAAGAGCGAGATGAGATATCCGGCCAGCCCGGAAAGCGTCGAGATCCGGCCCTCTCGCAACTCCCGGTCGGTGCGCGCGTATCGCCAGGCACCGAGCAGTGCGACGCCGATGCCGAAGATCGCCATCGCAGTCCCGAAGCTCACCGAAAGACCGGCGCCGGAAATCGGGTGGTGCATCAACACCGAAACCTCGCGCGCAAAGAGCGAGAAACGCGCGATGACGAAGCCGAACGCGATAAACGCGAGCGCCGTTCGCACGTACGCCAAGTAAGTTCGCTCGTTCGCGAGCGTGTCGGTTGCGCGAAGCTGCTCCTCCGGCATGACCCGTCGTCGCTTCAGCGAATCTCCGTCGAACCATGTCTGCCGAACAAAATCTCGAGCAAACCGTCACCCCGGCGAAGGCTAGCCACGACTTCACGCCGCCGCAGGCGCTCGTCGAGTTCATGTCGAGCGAGTGGATCGACCGGCCGATCGCCCAAGAGCGCCATCCCGAAGCCGCGCGCTTTGGTGCGCGCCGCGAGGCCCTCTCGCAAGCCTACCCTGGCACCTATCTCGTCCTCCCGGCCGGACGCGAGCGAGTCCGCGCCAACGATACATCGTTCCGGTTTCGTCCGTCGAGCGACCTCGCATATCTGACGGGCGACGGCGTCGAACCGGGCGCGGCCTTGATTCTCGAGCCGCAGGGGCGTGGGCATCGCTACCTGCTCTTCGTGCCCGAACACAACCGCGGAAAAGCCGAGTTCTTTACCGACCGCGTCTATGGCGAGCTTTGGGTCGGGCGCCATCGCGGCGTCGATGAGAGCCGCAGCTACTACGGCGTCGACGAATCCCGGCCGATGGGAGCGCTCGCGGAATACCTCGACGAGCTGCGCGGCGGCAACTATCCGCGCCGAATTCTCCGCGGTCACGATGACGAGGTCGACGCGCGTTTCGAGCGGACCAGCGACGATGACGAGCTCGCCCAGCACCTCTCGGAAGCGCGCTTGATCAAGGACGAGTACGACCTCGCCGAGCTGCGAAAGGCTTGCGCGCTCTCGAAGCTGGCCTTCGAAGACGCGATCCGCGCGATGCGCACCGGCAAAACCGAACGCGACATCGAGGCGGCGTTCTCGGGACGCGCTCGCATCGAGGCCAACGACGTTGGCTATTTGACGATCGCCGCGGCCGGAAGTCATGCATGCACCTTGCACTGGACGCGCAACGATGGCGCGCTGCGCGCCGGCGAGCTGCTGCTGCTCGATGCCGGCGTTGAAGTAGAATCGCTCTATACCGCCGACATCACGCGAACGCTGCCGATCTCTGGACGATTCTCAGCCGAGCAACGCGAGGTGTACGAGATCGTGTGGGCAGCCCAACGCGCCGGAATTGCAAGCGTCGTCGCCGGGAACGACTTTTTGGAACCGAACCGGCGGGCGGCGCGCGTCCTCGCGCAAGGGTTGATCGATCTCGGCATTCTTAAGTGCTCCCTCGAGGAAGCGCTCGACCCCGAACGCCTCTTCCACCGGCGCTACACGCTCCACGGCGTCAGCCACATGCTCGGTCTCGACGTGCACGATTGCGCGCAAGCGCGCGTGGAGGAGTACCGCCTTGGAAAGCTGCGAGAGGGGATGGTGCTAACGGTCGAGCCGGGTCTTTATTTCCAGCCCGACGATGCCACGGTGCCCGAACGCTTTCGCGGAATCGGCGTCCGTATCGAAGACGACATTGCGGTTACCACGGGAGCTCCGGAGAATCTCTCGGCGATGCTACCGTCGCGTGCCGACGACGTCGAGCGCTGGATAGCGGAGGCCTGGAACCGCTAAGACGAACGTGCCGACCGGCACGTTAGTGCACGGTTCAACCTCGGGGCGGCGAGCCCCATCCGGATTGGACGTACTTTTCATCGACGACGATCGCCGGGACCGTTGGATCGCCCTCGGTGTAGGCGAACATCCGCTCGCGCGCGCGGCGGTCGTTCTGGGCGTCGTGCGCTATGTATGGCGTGCCCGCGGCATCGTAGTGAGCCATTGCGCGCCGGCAGTACGGACAGGTGGGAGAGATGTAGAGCTCGAGTTTTGCCCCCGGAGGTATATGCTCGACGTCGAAGCCTCGCGCCATGCCGCTCGTCTTCGTACCGACGCCACTCGGCAACCTGCGCGACGTCACCCTTCGTGCGCTCGATGCGCTGCGCGAGGCGGAGTTGATCGTGGCCGAAGACACCCGGGTCGCGCGCAAGTTGCTGCACGCGCTCCAGCTCGAGGGTCGCGAAATCTGGAGCTACCGGGAGCAGAACGCGCAGCGGGTGACGCCGGCGATCGTCGAGCGAGCGCGCACCGCTTTGGTTGCCGTCACGAGCGACGCCGGCATGCCCGGAATCTCGGATCCGGGTAGCGCGCTCGTTGCGGCCGCGCGCGCCGGGGGCGTGAGCGTCGAGGTGCTGCCCGGCCCCAGCGCGGCGATGGGCGTGGCGCTCCTTTCCGGCTTCCCGCTGCAGCGCTTTTCCTTCGAAGGCTTTCCGCCGCGAACCAGCGGCGAGCGCCGGGCGCGTTTTTCCCGCGCGATGAAGGCCGGTACTACGACGATTTGGTACGAGTCGCCGCGACGCATCCGCTCCGCGCTTTCCGACCTCGCCGCCGTTGCGCCGGGGGCGCAGATCTTCGTCGTGCGCGAGTACACCAAACATCACGAGCAACATTTTTTGGGAACTGCCGAACACGTCGCCGCGGAGCTTCCCGATCCGGTGATGGGGGAGGTTGCGTTCGCCGTCGCGCCCTATCAGGTCGCCGCGGCCGTGCCCACCACCGAGGCAACGGGCGCAGCGATCGACGCATTGCTGGAGCGTGGAACCCGGGTCAAAGAGGTCGCGAAGCTGCTAGCCGCGCGCGGTTTCGGCGAGCGGCAGCAGCTCTACGCGCGGGCAGTGGAGCGGAAGGCGCGGCGGAAAACCCTGATTAAACAAGGCTGACCACCATGCGCCCCTACTACGTCACCACGCCTATCTATTACATCAACGGCAATCCGCACATCGGTCACGCCTATACCTCGGTCGTCGCTGACGTGGTTGCGCGCACCGCGCGCACGTTTCGCCCGGCCTACTTCTTGACCGGAAGCGACGAACACGGACAGAAAGTGGCCAACGCCGCCGCCGCTGCCGGGAAGACGCCCCAGGAGTGGTGCGACGAGCTGGTCCCGCGCTGGAAGGCGCTCTTAAAAGCGTATCACGTCGAGTACGATGACTTCATTCGAACGACCGAGCCTCGTCATATGGAGATCGTCGAGCGCGTCTTCGAACGGCTGCGTGAAACCGGCGACGTTTATCGCGGCAGATACGAAGGTTGGTACTGCGTCGACGACGAGACCTTTTGGCCGGAGAAAAAGATCGTCGAAGGCCGTTGCCCGACCTGTGGCCGCCCGGTCGAGTGGATCTCGGAAGAGGACTGGTTCTTCCGGCTCTCTGCGTACCGCGATCGTTTGATCGAACACTACGAGCGCTTTCCGGACTGGGTACAGCCGCGCGGCGTCTACAACGAAATGTTGGCCTTTTTGCGCGAGGGGCTTGACGATCTCTCGGTCTCGCGAACGAATTTGGCATGGGGTGTGCCGATTCCCGACGGCGGCGTGGTCTACGTCTGGCTGGACGCGTTGCTCAACTACATCACGGCGATCGGCTGGGGCAAAGACGAGACGCGTTTTCACGCGTATTGGCCGGCGCAGCTGCAGCTCATGGCCAAGGACATCGCGCGGTTTCACACGATCATCTGGCCCGCGATCCTGTGGGCGCTCGGCGAGGCGGCGCCGGAGCGGGTCTTCGCGCACGGCTGGATCACGATGGACGGTCAGAAGATGAGCAAGAGCCTCGGCAATACGGTCGATCCCTTTCTGCTCGCGGAGCGCTTCGGAGCCGATGCGATTCGGTATTTCCTGCTGCGTGAAGCGCCGTTCGGCAGCGACTTCTCCTACTCCGAAGAGAAGATCGCGCAGCGGCACAACAGCGATCTCGCCAACGATCTCGGCAACCTCTTGCAGCGCACGCTTGCGATGCTGCAGCGCTATCGCGACGGCATCGTTCCGGAAGGGCGTGCGGGCGAAAGCGAGCTCGGACGACGCTTCGCGCCCTTACCGGTCGTCACTCGCGAGCGAATCCTCGACCTTCGTTTTCGCGAGGCGCTGGAAGGCATCTGGGAGTTGATAACCGCGCTCAATCAGACAATCGACGAGCGCAAGCCCTGGACCCTTCATAAAGAGAACCGAACCGACGAGCTCAACGCGGTGCTTTACGACCTGTGCGAGGGTCTGCGCTGGATTGCGGTGTTGCTCCACCCGGTCATGCCCGAGCGGATGAGCGAGATGTGGGAGCAGCTCGGGGCGCCGGGCCGAATCGACGAAGACTGGTCGTCCTCGCTGCGCAAGTGGGGCGGGCTCGCGCCGCTCACCCAGACGGCCCTCGAAGCGCCGCTATTTCCGAAGCTCGACGCGATCGCTACATCTTGATCGACACGCACTGCCATATCCAAGATCGCAAGTTCGACGACGACCGCGATGCCGTCGTCGCTCGCGCGCGCGATGCCGGGATCGCGGCGATGGTCACGATAGGCGAGGATCTCGCAGACAGCGAGCGCGCCATCGCCGTGGCGCAGCGCTACGGAATCGCCGTCGCCGCCGGCATTCATCCGCACGAAGCCCGCAACGCGCCGCACGACATCGCCACCGGCTTACGACCGCTGCTCGAGCAGCCCGGCGTCGTCGCAATCGGTGAGACCGGGCTCGATTACTTCTACGAGCATAGCCCGCGCGCGCGACAAGCCGAGGTACTACGCGCGCAGCTTCGCGTCGCCCGCGAGACGGGCTTCCCCGTCGTCTTTCATCAACGCGACGCCTACGACGATTTCACCGCAATCTTGCGCGAGGAGTGGCGACCCGGGATGCGCGGCGTGGTCCATTGCTTCACCGGGACTCCCGCAGAGGCACGCATTTACGTGAACGAATTCGACCTCTTCCTCGGCATCGGTGGCGTGTTGACGTTTCCAAACGCGCAATCACTACGCGACGCCGCGCGCGAGGCCGGCATTGGCAGGCTCCTGCTCGAGACGGATGCTCCCTATCTCGCGCCGGTTCCAAAACGCGGCAAACGCAACGAACCGGCCTTCGTCGCGCATACCGCCGCGAAGTTGGCGGAGGTGCTCGGGATCGCGGCGGCCGAGGTCGACGCTACGACCGACGCGAACGCACGCGCGCTCTTTGCGCTTTGACTAGGTCGCCGCTTGGATCGTGGCGCCGACGAGCTGTCGTAGAAAGCCGCTCCAGACCGGATACTGATTGTAGTTCCCGGCGGTAATCATTACGACGAGATCGAGCCGCGGCACGATCGCCATGAGCTGGCCGCCGTTACCTCCCGCGTTGATAACCTCGTATGGCTGCCCGTTGACCTCGAGCGTCAGCAGATGCCAGCCGTAGCCGTAACGATCGCCTTCACCGGCGGCATCCTGATTCATCACCGTTCGCTGGACGACCGATTCACGCAGCCAGCTCGCATCTACGATTTGCCGGCCGTTCCACTTCCCGGCATTTAAGAAGAGCTGTCCGAACTTCATGAAATCGCGCGGGCGAAAGTAATCGCCGCCACCCATGTATGCGGCGTCGGTCGGCGGCGGCATCAGCCAGAGAGCATAGCGTTCGAACTGCATCGGCGCCGCGAAGCGCCGGTCGAAATACCGGTCTAGCGGCGTCCTCGTTGCACCTCCGACGATCGCGCCGAGCAGATTGATACCGGCCGTGCAGTAGACGGCGCGACTGCCTGGATCGTATGACATCGGAAGATCGAGCGTATACTTATACCAGTCCGGCTGTACGGTCTGACTCTGCATCACGTCTTCATTGCCCGGCGAGTTATCGTCGTTGTCGTCACAGGCGAGGCCGGATGACATCGTCATCAGGTTCTCAACGGTAATGCGCCGCTTGCGCGCATCGTCGTTTGCAACCGGCAGGTATTGCGGAAGCATCGAAAGCACCGTGCTCTGCGGCGTAAACGCGCGGGTATCGGCGATCGCGCGACCGACGAGCAGTGTCGTTACGCTCTTGCCGGCGGAACGAACGTCGTGCGGGGTAGCGGCCGTGAAGCCATAAAAGTACTCATCCAAGACCAGCCGCCCGTGGCGAGCGATCGCGACGCTCTGGATGTAGGGCGAGCGAAGCACCGGCGAGCGAAGCGCGACGATCGGTTGCATGATCCCGGCGATGGGCGACTCGTGGAATCCCGCACCCGCAAGCGTACCGACCGGCCAACCGTCAGCTCCTGCAACGGGTTTTTGGTAGGTCCACTGGGCGGTCGCGCGAGGATAGTACCAGCGCAGCTCGTCGCTCTTCGCCCGATGAAACGTCACCGTCGCTCCGTCGGGCGGAAGCGCATCGATCGTGAGCCTATCTTCGGATGCGCTGCCAACGACGTCCGCCTTCCCGGCGGCGCGCAAGTACATCTTCGCGCCCTCGACCAGGAGCGTTCTGTTTCCCAGCGCGACGCCGGCATTCGCTTCGGGGTTTCGAATGAAGGCCTGCAGGGTGCCGTCGGATGCACGGCTCACGACGAGAAAGTAATGCATCCTCTCGTCGCGAGGTGGGGCGGGAACGTAGCGAATGGTTACCGCCGGCGGCGACTGCGTCGCGGCCCAAACGCCGGCCAGCGTCACAGGAACCACGCCAAAGGCTTGCCGGATCCTCGTGTGTTTACCTTGCCGTTGCGCGAGAGTCGTGGGGCTCGAAGTCGCGGCCGGCCGCCCATTGCGATTCGAGCCGATCGCGTACCGCCTGCACGACGCTCAGCTCACCGGTGCAGATGCCCCAATCGATCGCGTTCCACTTGCCGAAGGCCACCGTGGCGTTTGCCGAGCCGGCCCAGGCACGATCGCCGACGGCGGCGAGCTTCTCGGAATCCTTGCAGACTCGTACGCCCACGCCGTCGCCCACGAGCCTATCGAGAGCGCGCTGCTCGCGCACGTTGCCGTGCAAGACACGCTCGCTCACCAGCAATCGCGGCGCGGCACCCGATGATCCGAGCTTCGCAAGCGCGCCGTAGACCGCGTTGCAGCAGCCGAACGACTCGCTTTCGACGAGGACGCGGTCGCCGGCAGATGCTCCGCGCAGTAGCCGGCCTTCCCCATCGAGCGCATCGAACTTGGTCGCGGAGATCGAGGCATCGGCCGCATCGGCGTCGCGCAGAACGAGATCGTCTTCGTGCCAATTCTTCCCGTCGAGATAGAGCGTGCCGTCGACGCGGACTTCTTTCGCGTGAAGTCCGTTTTCGAGCGTCGCGTCAACGCCGTCAGCGCGCAGCTGGGCGACAAGCTGCTCGTTTTCACGCGCCAGTTGCCCATTCCGATCGCCGCCGGAGTGCCCCGCGAGCCGAACGACGACGTGCGCGCCGCGGGAAGCAGCCGACTCGGCCGCGCCCAGGACCGGGCCATGCAGCGTATAGGCTTCAATCGCGATATCCTTCGCGTGTGCCATTGCGGCCAGGAGCACGCCGGTTGAACTGAGCGCAACCATCGCGCAGCCATCACGACGGAGGTCTTGGACGGCTAGGCGAAGCAGGCCGCAGCAATGAGTTCGACTCCGATGCGCAACCCGCCCAACGGCGGAAAGGAGCCTGCCCTGAGCAACACCGAGCGCAGCGAGGTGTCGTCGAAGGGGGCTTACGTCCGCGAGATGTTCGCGACGATCGCGCCCCGTTACGATCTGGCCAATCGGGTCCTGACCGGCGGGCTCGACGAAACGTGGCGGCGGCGCGCGATCCGGCTGCTGGCGCCGGCGCCGGAGGCCCGCATCGTCGACCTATGCTGCGGAACCGGAGATCTCGCCTTCGGCCTGTTACGGGCCGATCGCACGCTCGACGTAACCGGAGTCGATTTTTGCCCTCCGATGTTGCAGCGAGCGCACGAGCGTGCAGCCGCCGCGGCGCGCGGCAGCATTCGTTTCGTCGAGGGCGACGTGATGGCCATGCCGTTCGAGGATGCGGCGTTCGACGGAGCCACGATGGGGTTCTCGCTACGCAACGTCGTCGACGTCGATGCGACGCTTCGCGAGATTCTCCGCGTGCTGCGCCCGGGCGCGCGCTTTGTCAGCCTCGACGTCACCAAGGCGCCCAATCGCGCGTTCAAGCGTCTTTTTGACTGTTATTTCTACGGGCTCGTGCCGCTGATCGGCGGGATCGTCGGTGGATCCCGGGCGGCGTATACCTATCTGCCGAACTCCCTCACGCATCATCCGAACGCCGACGAGCTGCGCGAGCGCTTTGCGCGCGCCGGATTTGCGCAGCCGGGCTACGTGCGCCTGATGGGTGGCGCGATCGCGATCCACTACGGCGTGAAACCGTGAGTCTTACCGATTTTACGCCCGGCACCTACGACGATCTGCACGCGCTGGTCGAGGATTTTTTCCGAGCGAAGTTCTCCACCGACAATCCGATCATCACCGAAGCGATCAAACGAATGCTCGCGGCGGGTGGCAAGCGGCTGCGCCCGCGCATTACCCTGCTGGCGGCCGACGCTTGCGGCGGAAACGCCGTCGAGCATCTGCACCTGGCGGCCTTTATGGAGCTCATCCACGTCGCGACGCTGATTCACGACGACGTCGTCGACAACGCCCGCGTGCGGCGCGGCGTCAACGCGACGGCAGTCGATTACGGTAACCGCGTCAGCGTGCTCGCCGGCGATTATCTTTTCGCCTGGATCTTCAAGAACGTCACCATCAAATATCCGCACCCCGTGCCCAACGTGCTCTCCGCGACGCTCGCCGATATTTGCGACGGCGAAGTGCTCCAGCTCCAAGCGCTCGGCAACCTCGACCTCCCGCTCGAAACCTACGTCGAGATCGCTCGAAAGAAGACGGCGTCGCTCTTCGCGGCGTCGGCGCAGTGCGGCGCAGTCATGGGTGGCGGGCGCTCGCGCGAAATTGCGGCCTTGCGCGAGTTCGGTGAGTCCTTCGGCGTTGCGTTCCAAATGAAAGACGATCTGCTCGACATGATCGCCGACGAACGCTCGCTCGGCAAGCCCGCCGGAAACGATCTCACCGAGCGCAAGACCACGGTCCCATTGATCGCGGCGCTCGCCTCGGGCGACCGGAGCTTCCGCGCTACGGTGCGGCGATTCTACGACGATGGCGCGAACGACGCTATCCCGGCGATCGTCAACGGCATCGAGCGCGAAGGCGGCCTTGCCGCGACGCGGACGCTGATCGGCCGCTTCGTCGCGGAGGCCAAGCAGGCACTAGAGCCGATACCGGCGAGCGCGGCGAAGAGAGAACTCGTAAAACTAACGGAGGCCCTGGCATCATGACCATTCATCCGCTGCTCGCTATCATCGACGCCCCGATCATCATCGGCATCTTGATCGTTGGCGCACTACTTTTCGGAGCCGATAAGCTACCGAAACTCGCGCGCAGCGCCGGCGCAGCGAAGAAAGAGTTCCTGGTTGGCCAAGCCGAGGCCGATGAGGCGGCCGCGAAGGCGCGCGAAGAAGCGCGTCAGAGAGCTGCCGCCGCCCATGCCGACGTCATGGATAACGTCGAAGCGGGTCAGGTTTCGGGTGAAGCCGTCCCGCCGCCGACCCCTGGGAGCGGTACGCAATCATTGTAAGCGACCTCGAGACGCCGGACGAGGAGGCGTCGTGGGATCAAAAGGAGATGCCGTTTACGGAGCACCTGCGGGAGCTCCGTAACCGTCTTCTGATCGCGTTCGCAACCGTCGGCGGCATCGCCGTCGTGCTCTTCTGGCCGTCGCAGTACGTCATTCGCTGGATGATGCACGAGTATTTCGGCGGAATTCAGCTGCACGCGTTCGGCCCCGCCGACGTCATCTTCACCGAGTTCAAGTTCTCGGTCGTCGGCGGCATCGTGATCGGATTGCCGGTGCTGCTCCAGCAGCTCTGGCTCTTCGTGGTTCCCGCAATTAATCCGCGCACGCGGCGGATGGTCTACGCGTTCATCCTGCCGTCGTTCGTGCTCGCCGCACTGGGCCTTGCGTTCGCGCACTTCGTCGTGATCCCGCGCGTCGTCGCCGCTTTGCTGCACATCACCGACGCGGTTGCAACGCCGACGTTTGGCGTTGCCGCAACGCTGAACTTCGTGTTGGTCTTGCTCGCGCTCTTCGCGATCATCTTTCAGACCCCGATCGTGCTCGTCGGCTTGGCGCGGCTGGGCATCGTCAGCGCTTCGTCGCTCATGCACTACCGCCGTCACGCGATCTTCGGGTTTTTCATCGCGGGCGGCATCGCCGCGCCCGATGGCAACCCGCTCACCATGGCGTTGCTCGCGCTGCCGATGTATGCGCTCTATGAAATCTCGATTTGGATCATCCTCCCGCTCCAGCGCCGCTGGGCCCTGTCGACGGGCTCTGCGCGGTGACGGCTACCGCGCGCGCCCTCTATGGCGACTTCGTTCGCACGTTCGGGAACGTGCTGTTCGCCGTATCCCTCTTCGTGGTATGGGGCCTGCTCACGCTGGTGGGCGTCGTGGTCGATCAAGGACAAGACCCGAGCACCTACTTTCAAAGCTACGCGGCGCCGATCGCGCGAGCGATTCTGCGGCTGAACTTCGACAACATCTATCATTCACCATGGTACGTCGGCATCGTCGGATTGATCTTGCTGTCGCTGGCGGTCTGCACGTTCAAGCGCGTCATCCCCGCGCGTCTGCCGCCATTGCATCCCGTCAGCGTCGAGAAAATCCCGCTCCACGCCAGCTTCGACGTCGACGGCGAGGTCGGCGACGTGCGCCGGCGCGTCGCGGAGTTCTTTGCCGCGCGCGGCTGGCAGATGCGCGAGCGGTGCTTCGGCGGCATCGAATGGACCTTCGCCGACAAGCACAACTGGGCGCGCCGCGGCGTACTCATCGCGCATACGGGCTTCGTGATCGTCGCGGCCGGCACGACGCTCTACTGGGCGCGCGGCTTCTCCGGTGACATGGCGGTCCTCAGAGGGACGACCGCACAAGTCGCGCAAACGCATGCGCTGATTCGCTTGGATGACTTCGCGTACAAGATCGCGCCGATCATGACGAAGAGCGGGATGGTCTACCAGCCGATCGACTACGTTTCGCACGTCGTCGTGACCGGCAAGGACGGAACGCCGAAGGCGATGACCGTTCGGGTGAACCACCCGATCGACGTTGACGACACGCTGTACTATCAGGCGAGCTATGGCTTCGGGATGCGCTTTGCCGTCAGCCGGTTCGGTCGGCCCGACCGCGCGCTATCGAACCGAACTTTCCTGGAGGGTGATTCGTTCGATCTTCCCGGGACGTCGCGTTCGGTGATCTACGAACGCTTCGCGCCAACGGTCGATAAGCAGAGCGGAATGCCGACTGCCGATCCCCGCGTCAACAACCCGGCCGTGGTCCTCGACGTCGCGCAGGCCGGCAGTCCGCTCGGGGCGGCGCTCGTCCCCTTAGCAAGCTCGATCGACCTCGGCGACGGCTGGCGTCTCGTCCCGCAGCAGTACGTCATCTACAGCGGCTTTCAATACCGTCACGATCCCGGCGTACCGCTCGTGGGCATCGGTGCCTTCGTCCTGCTCGCCGGCTTGATCGTTTCGTTCTACTTTCTGCCGGCGCGCCTGTACCTGCGAGTCGATCCCTTGACACCGGGGCGGGTGCGCATCGGCGCAGCGGCGACGACGGTCAAGGGCTACGACGTCTTCGAGAGCGAGTTCAAACGATTGATGGTAACATTGCGCGGGGAGATGCCACATGCCGTTGGATGAGGCCCTGATCGCGACCGCGCTGGGCGCGTATACGCTGGGCGCGCTGGCGCTGCTCGTCTACTTTTTCTCGCGGACGAGCTGGCTGCGCGACGTCGGAATTCCGCTTGCGATCATCGGATGCGTCGCACAGTTCGTGCAGCTGATCGTACGCTTCGAAACGACGCACGTGTGGCCGTTACTCAACCTGTACGGCTCGCTCTCACTCTTTGCGGCCATGTCGGTCGCAATCTACATCGGCTTCGCTTTTCGCTACCGGCTATGGTTTGCGGGCGGCTTCGTGCTGGCCCTCGCGGCGATCTTTCTCGCGTATGGCGTTACGTGGTACGAAGGCACGATGCCGCCGGTGCCGTCGCTGCAATCGTATTGGGCGAAAATCCACGTACCGATCGTCGTTTCCTCGTATGCAGCCTTTCTGGTGGCGTTCGTCTTCTCGTGCATCTACTTGCTGAAGTTCTATGCGCAGCGAGGCGTCACCGAAACCGGTGAGTCCGCCGGTCCGGTGGCGCGTTGGCTCGGCGCGTTGCCGAGCCTGCCGCAACTCGACGTGATCGTCTACCGCGCCGTCGCGATTGGGTTGCCGCTGATCTCGATCGGCATCATCACCGGCGCAATGTGGGCCAAGGAAGCCTGGGGGGCATATTGGCAGTGGGATCCCAAAGAGACCGCTGCGCTCTTTTCGTGGATCATCTATTTGGCGTACATGCACCTGCACACGCGGCACGCGTGGCGGGGCCTGCGAACCAGCTGGGTGAGCGTCATCGGTTTTGTCTCGATAATTTTCTGTTACCTAGGCGTCAATATCTGGATATCCGGCCTCCACAGCTATAAGGTCTGACCGGTAGCGCCCGGCCGTTCCGAGTTTCGTCCTGGCACGCCGCTGGAGGGCGGGTCTACAATATGGCTAAGAGGGGGGCTCGACCCCCCGCGGAGCCCTCTCGTGGAGAACGACCTTGTCCGATTCGAATGCCGACGCATCTGACGGCGCGCAGCACAACGTATTGAGCGCGGCCGACGCGCCCGAAAGCGGCTACGAAGTCAGCCGCCGTAAATTCATGGCCAATGCGACGATCACGATCGGCGGCATCGTCGGCGTGGTCCTCGCTATCCCGATTGTCGGGTCGCTGCTTCCGCCGAAGAACGCCTCCGCCGGGAGTTGGGCGCCGCTGAGCCCGCAAGAACTCGATGCGCTGCGTAAGGCGACCGAAAAGCCGGTGAAGCTCACCTTCACCCTAAAGTACGTCGACGGTTACCTTCCCGAGCAGGCCGCCCCCGAGTACTGTTGGGGCATCAAGGTGGACCCGGCGAAGTTCCGAGCGGCGCGCCCCGATATTTTCGATGAGCCGGGCGGCAAGCCCGACGTTCCGTACGACGTCGTGACCATGAGTTTCGTCATCTTTAGCCCGATCTGTCCGCATCTTGGCTGCTACTACGCCTGGAACGACGCGCAAAACCGTTTCATGTGTCCGTGCCACGGATCGCAATACACGTTCAACGGCACGCATATCGCGGGACCGGCTCCGCGCGGTCTCGATCCTTTGCCGATGCGCGAACGGAACGGCACCGCCGAGGTGACCTGGATCGTCTACCAGTCGAACACGCCGCAACGCATCGTCGTCTCCTACCAGGCATAAGGACGCAAACGATGTTGAATTGGATCGATCGGCGCACCGGATTCGTCTCGATGACGAAGGATTTCCTCACGGAAGACGTTCCGGGAGGCGCGAGTTATTGGTACGTCTTCGGAAGCGCGACGCTCTTCGCGATGATCGTACAGATCGTCACCGGAATTTTCCTGACGTTCTTCTACGCGCCATCGGCGGCAACGGCGTGGGAATCGACTCGCGCGATGTACCTCAACCCGTACACGCACTTCTTGCTCGCAGTGCATTATTGGGGCGCCTCGGCGATGATCGCGCTCGTCTTCCTGCACTTACTGCAAGTGCTGATCTTCGGCGCGTATAAGTCGCCGCGCGAGCTGCAATGGGTCGTCGGCGTGTTCTTGCTGCTCGTTACGCTGGTGCTGGGTCTTACGGGATACCTCTTACCGTGGGATATGGATGCGTACTTCGCGTCGCAGGTTTCGCTCAACATCACCGGGTTGGCGCCGATTGCGGGACCGATCATTCAGCACATCGCCCAAGGCGGCGGCGGGATGGGAACCGCGACGATCAATCGCTTTTTCGGCTTGCACGTTTGGCTGATGCCGGCGGTTTTGGTCTTGCTGGTCGGCGCGCACTTGGCGATCTTCCGGCACAACGGTTCCGCCGGGCCGGTGGTTGACGATCCGCGCAAGCTGCGGCCGGGGCGGTTCTGGCCCGATCAGTTCTTCATGGACGGGGCGTTCTCGCTGATCGTCTTCATCATCATCGTCTTCCTTTCGTTCGCGTTTCCGCCGTATCTCGATGCAAAAGCCGACCCGACGAAGTTCTTCGTCCCCTATCCGGCTTGGTATTTCTTGTCGCTCTTCGGCCTGCTCGCGATCGTGCCGCCGGAGGTTCACCTCGGCCCGCTGACGATCAGCTTGGAACTCATCGCCACGATCATCGTGCCGACGCTCTTCCTGATCGTCGTGCTCTTGATTCCCTGGATCGACCGCAGCACGACGCGCAGTTTCGGCGTGCGTGCGGGATTGTTGTGGTCCACGGCAATCGTCGTCTGCGGCATCATCGGCCTCTCTATTTACGCGCAGGTAACCACGATGACTAAACAGGCTGCTGCGCCGGCATCACCGCCCGAATCCGTCGTATTGAGCGCCGAAGCGGCAACGACAAGCGCCGGCGCTCCAGGCGCGGCCTCCGGCGCCGGGGCGGGCGTCAGCAATGCGTCGTCGCCCGCGACGAGCGGCCATGGCGCGACGGTCTTCGCTGCGAACTGCGCGACCTGTCACGGCGCGCAAGGCCAGGGCGTTCCCGGCACGTTCCCGCCGCTGGCGAACAATCCGGTAGTAACGGGCGACCCCAACAAGGTGATCGGCATCGTCCTCGGCGGTCTCCACGGATCGATTTCGGTGAGCGGCATGACCTACAACGGAATGATGCCGGCCTGGAAGGGGACGCTCAGCAACAAAGATGTCGCGGACGTGATTACGTATATTCGCGGATCGCTCGGAAACAATAAGGCTTCGGCTGTTACCGAGGCGCAAGTCGCGAGCCACAAGTAGGCCCGTCGTAGAGTAACAGGGCGGCCTTTTGGTCGACGGCAACGATTCGCCGCCGCCGTCCGTAGGTCGGATCGTAGGTGGGTCGTGCTGCCGGAACGATCACCCACGCGCGTCGCGCGCTGCAGATGAAGGCGCGCGGATCGACGCCATCGTTTTGGGGGTCGCTCGCACCCGCCACCGCGAGCACGCGTACGACCGGATGCGTGTAGAAGAGCAGCGCGTTCCCACCCGAAACGTTTTGAATCGCGACCTCGTCACCCGGCTCGCGCTGGCGCTCGATGAGCGCCGCAAGCCGGGGCACCGGCTTGAAGACTTCGGCGTGCGGCGCGACCAGGGTTGCCAACACGTCCGCGGCGATCATCGCGGCGAGCGCTAGCGCGTACGGCGCCACGCGCGCGCTCTTCGGACGCGTTAGCAGCACCGCAGTGAGCAGCGAGCCCGCAAAAATTGCGAGACCCATCGCGAAGAGCGCCGGCACGACGCTTGCCGCCTCGGCGTTGAGCCGGTTGTTGCGCGTGAAGAGCCAAATCGCAAACGCGAGCGCGCCGATCGTCACCGGGACCGTGGCAGCCGAGATGACGGCCGCTCGGGAACCGCCTTTGCGAACGACGCCGTCGAAGTAGAGCGCGGTGAGCACCGCGAGCGCCGGAAACTCGAGCGCAACGTAGTTTGGAAGCTTCGTTCGTGCAAGGCTGAAGAAGAGCAGCGGCACCACGATCCACACGAACGTGAGTCGTAGCACGCGCGGTAACCGCGGATCCAAGGTGGTATCATGCAGCGATCGCGCGCCGTCGACGATCGCCATCGGTAGAAACGCAATCCACGGAAAGAAACCGAGGATGATGACGGGGAGATAGTACCAGATTGGACCCGATTGATTTTCGACGACGCCGGTGTACCGGCCGATGGTGTACTCGCCAATCAGCTTTTCCAGCGGAAAAAGGTGATAGTGCGCGACCAGGGCTAACGGCCATGGGGCAACGATTGCTAAGAAGACGGTGGCGCCCGTAACCCAGCCTCGAAGCGAGGGCGGATGCATCGGTTCGCAGCGGCGGTTCCAAAGATAAAACGGAACGATCACCAGTAGCGCGATGACCGGAGCCACCAATCCTTTGGCCAAAAACCCTCCGGCGGCAGCAATCCATCCGTAGACGATGTAACGGTCGCGCCCGGTTTCCAATCCGCGGAACCACCAGAAAATCGACATCGCCACCGCCAGGTCGAGCAACGCATCCATAATCGCAAGCCGGCCGATGACCGCCGGCATCAGCGAGGTCGAAAGAATCACCGCGGCGTAGACGCCGACGCGGGTTCCGAGTTGACGCGCGACCGCGTAGCCGGTAAATCCGGCGAGCGCAATCGTGGCTAGGGCCGCGGGAAGTCGCAGCGCGAACGCCGTCGGGCCCATAATCAGCGAGAAGGTGGCCCCCAGCCAAAAATAGAGCGGCGGCTGAACGAAGTACGGGACACCGTTGAGATGCATGATCACCCAATCATGCGTCAGCAGAATCTCGCGGGCCACCTCGCCGTACGCGGTCTCGCTGTTGTCCCAAAGCGTTCCGACCCACAGACCAGGCAGGGTGATGAGCGCCGCCACGACCGCGCCGATACCGGCTGCTCGGACTGCTCCCAGTCTCGGCTTCGTCACCAAACGCGGCCCGTCACGAGGCGGTTTTTAGCTGCCGGGCGCGGAACTCTTTGTGCGTTCGTATGCTTCCCATCTCTCTCCAGCCCGACGGTCGTCGAGCCATAATCGTCGGCGGAGGTAACGTTGCAGCGCGCAAAGCCGAATCGCTGGTCAGCGCGGGCTTTCCCATTTTTGTCGTCGCGGAGCATATCGGCGACCGCTTGCGCCGCATTCTGACCGAAAGCGCCGGTGTGTGGCGCGAACGCCGGTACGAGTCGAGCGATCTCGACGGGACAGCGATCGTAATTGCGGCCACCGACTCGCTCGAACTCAACGCGCAGATCGTCGCCGACGCCCGAGCCGCCGGCATTCTGGTTTGCGATGCGGCGCAGCCGAAGCGGGGCGACTTTACGATGCCCGCAACGCGCCGCGCCGGCGACCTCACCATTAGCGTCGACTCGGGGGGCAAGTCGCCGGCGTTTGCTCGCCGCGTCGCTCGCGAGCTTAGCCAACAATTGGACGCATCGTACACCGACGCACTACGCACGCTCGGACGCATGCGCGACCATGTCAAGGAAGCATTTCCGTCGAACGAACGTGCACCGATTCTGCAAGCATTGGCGGAACGTCCGATCGCCGAACTTGCGACGACGCGTCCAACCGTCGTCTGCGCGACGCGGCGCAGCGTGCTTGCGATGATTCAAAGCCGAGCGATCGCGGCGCGTCTCGCCGAACGCGGGATCGCGACGACGATGCTCGGCATCACGACGACCGGCGACCGCGACCAGATGACTCCGATCGATCGGCTGGGAGGCGTCAACGTCTTCGTCAAAGAGCTCGAGAGCGCGCTGCAGGAACGCCGCGCGGATTACGCCGTTCATTCATGCAAAGATCTCGCCTCCTCCTTACCCAAGGATCTGCGGATCGCCGCGGTCTCGCGGCGCGAAGATCCGCGCGACGCCTTTTGCAGCGAGCGCTACGTCAGCTTTGAGTCGTTGCCGCCTGCGGCGGTGGTCGGTACGTCGAGCCCGCGGCGCCGCGCGCAGCTCGCCGCGTTGCGGCCCGACCTTCACTACGAAACGCTGCGCGGTAACGTTGATACGCGCTTGCGCAAACTCAAGGAAGGCGGATACGATGCGATCGTGCTGGCGATGGCCGGATTGATCCGTTTGGGACGTCGCGCCACGCATACCGTTCCGTTCCCGACCGCAACGATAGTGCCCGCCGCCGGCCAGGGCGCGCTCGCGGTCGAGACGCGCGCCGAAGACGAGTGGCTCTGCGAACTGTTACGCGACGCGGCGAACGATGCGGAGAGCGAGCTCTGCATCGCATCCGAGCGCGCGACGCTGCGCGCGATGCGTGCCGGCTGCAGCGCTCCGCTCGGCGTGCACGCGCACATTGATGCCGGCACGCTCGTCGCGGAGGGCGCGTACG
>JBARKF010000280.1:0-4176 GCA_049800655.1 Candidatus Cybelea sp. | reverse complement strand
TTCTACAGTTGGCCCGCGTTCCCCAGATGGGGCCTTCGGCCGAAAGCCAGGGCGAGCGGGTCGAGGCCTATCTAAAGAAGGTTCGGCGTGGCGTTGAGCTTGAGACGTGGCACGAGTCGCGCGAGGGACCGACGCGCCGCCGAGGTGGAATATTACACTGTGAATCCGAAGCGGAAGTCTGCGGCACGGTATTCAAAATCGCCCCATGATTCCGACGCGGTCTTAGCGCAGGCGATAAAGAGCAGCTCGGCGCGCTATTGCACAACGTACACCAGCGGCGCCAACAATGCGGGAACCGTGTTCGCGTTTTAGGCCTTAGTGTCGGGCCCGTCGCACTAAGCCGCCCCCGCCGCGCTCGCGAAGCCGCATCGCGCGATCAGCGTCGCAAGCGGGGGTGGCGCATTGCGCCTCAACCTCGACGACGCGCGCACCGTGCCGCAACGGTCGAACCTGGCTGCTCCCGTGGGACCAGGCGGCGCGGCGGCGAACCTCTTCAGCCGCTACCGTTCAGCTACCGGAGGCGTCGCACATGAGATCCTTGGCTCGTTTCGCATTTGGTATCGGCTTGGCCGCCGCATTACTTGTCGGTTGCAGCGGATCGCAGCCAATGACGGGTGCGCCGAGTACGAGGGTTCAACCCGCAACGCGCGCTCGGGCGAAATCTTTCCATGGGTACTACCTGGCAAAATTCACTACTGTCGCCGGGAGTACTCTTACCTTTTCGTCTTTGTGCTTACGGTTTACGCCGTCCGGCGCTTGGCGCTCTGTGCCGCCGAATGTGTTTGACAACGGAACGTACCTTATCTCCAGCAACGAATTGTTTGCGTCGGCCCAAGCCCCGTGGTCCCCGGTCATCTATGCGACCTTGCAAGGGACCATCAACGGCACACAGGGCTCCGGCTACTACATCGTCATGCAACCTACCGGCCCGCTATACAGTGGCGGAACGTTCACTATGACGCGCGCGGGGAAGAAGCACTGTTAGCTGCGCCCGCTTTTTATAGGCAAACGGGGCATTTTATAGGCAGGGGCACTTAAAGCGGCAAAGCCATGACGAGGAAGCAAACCAAGTCCTGTACCTAAGTCGCGCGAGGCGATCATCTGCGTGCGGGGGTGGTGCATTGCGTCACGCGCGCGTGTTCCCCATGGTTCGCGCGCGCCCGCGCGAAAGGGGTGGGGCCCGGCGCGAAAAGAGTCGCGCGAGGGATCGACTCTCACGATAGTCGCGCGAGGGATCAGCGCGCGGTCGAGGGTTGGCAGAATGCGCGTCGCGTGCCTTTTGCCTGATGATTGTCCCGCGCGCGGGCAGCTGACGCCGCGATCATGGCTTGGTGCTTTCCCGCCGCAACCCCGATGGCGCCGCGTACCGTGCCGCAATGGATCACGCCTGGCTGCTCTGCCGGGACGAAGCGACGCGGCAGCGAACTGCAGCGACGGCGATTCGTTCAGCTACCCTGAGGTGTTTTTAGCCATGGATCTTACTCAAACCACCTTGGGCCTTTTGACGCATGCGCGACTGCTATTGTCAACGTGCCTGGTCATCGGCATCCTCGGCTTTACGGCACGACGTATCAGGGTGGATATAACGATTATGGCACCGTGTTTGTCATTACCCCGTCGGGAAGCGAACGCGTTCTGTACAGCGGCAGCAGATCCAATGAAACGATGTACGCCCCGTCCGGTCTCGTGGTGATGGACGGCGTGCTTTACAGGTCTTCACAGGGTGGCGGCAAAAGCGAGGTCGGCGCAGTCTACTCCCTCACCACTAGTGGCGACTTACGTGTCGTGTACAGTTTTCACGGCAATAACTTGCGGAACGGATGGACCGCGGCGGGCAGGCTGATCGCTGTCGATGGTGTACTCTATGGAACGACTTCAGGTGGTGGGTCAAAGAACTCTGGCTATGGCGTGGTGTATTCGGTGAACCCTTCTGGCACATTCAACGTCCTTTACCGCTTTAAAGGGCCGCCAGACGGTGAAGCGCCCGCCGCTGGTATATCTGACGCAAAACGCATTTTTTACGGCACAACCGCCTACGGCGGGACAACCTGCTATTACCCTGCCTGCCAAACCAGTTACGGTACGGTATTTCGCCTCACGCGCTGACCGCAGTGATTCCCGCGCCGCATCGCAGCCCATTTTCCTAGGGCTCCCGATTGCTACGCGCTTTAGACGGGAACGCGCGAGGGGTGCTTCATCCTCCAGAGGCATGGCAGCCCGTCGCCGGAGCGGAGCGCCACGACGCAGAACGTAGCCGCCGAGTCGCTCATCGCGAGGAGGAGGGCAAATGAGGGTTTGGGATTTCAGCCGCTGTCTGTTTGGCATTAGCGCAGCCACCGCAATGCTGGCGGGCTGCGGCGGTCATGCCAATAACGGCGTCGTGCCGAGCGGCGATGCCCCTAACTCTCTTCCGAACCATAAATCGTTTCACTACACAGGGGGAGCGCAAGACTTCACGGTGCCGGCAGGCGTGACGCGGATCACGGTTGTCGCTCGGGGCGCTAAAGGCGCGGGTTATCGTGCGTTCGACGGCCGACACATTATTCGGACCTTCGGGGTGCCTCTCGGATATAAGTCGGGAGACGTTTACGGCGGGCGAGTACGTGCCGTTATTCCGGTGACTCCAAGAGAAAAGCTGATAGTGTACGTTGGCGGGGACGCCAGCGGAGAGGCTGGCGGCTATAACGGCGGCGGTTCGGGCGCCTACGATAGTTTTGGCGGCCTCGGCGGAGGCGGCGCGTCCGATGTGCGCGAGGGCGGCCACACGCTTTCGGATCGCATCGTGGTCGCCGCGGGCGGCGGCGGCTTCGGCAACGAAGCGGGTGAAGCTTTCTGTCCGACGCCGATTGGCGGAAAAGGTGGGAATCTCACCGGTGGCACGGGCATCGGCGGTCGCCAAGGATATGACCAATGCGGCGGTGGCGGGAGCGGCGGTACGCAGAGCGTCGGCGGTTTCGGTGGCGCCGGCGGCAACGACTGTCATCCCGGATATGACGGAGAACCTGGCAGTAATGGCACCTTTGGAGCCGGTGGCTCCGGCGGAGCCGGAAGTTCGACCGGAACTTCGAGCGGTGGCTCGTATTTTGCCCCAGGCGGAGGCGGAGGCGGTGGTGGGTATTACGGCGGCGGTGGGGGCGGCGGCAGTTGTGACATATACGGCACCTGGTATGGCGGTGTCGGTGGGGGAGCCGGCGGCGGATCCTCGTATGCCGAGCCGAGCGCCACGGACGTGCAGATGTGGCGAGGGTGGAAAAATCCGGCACCTAACGGCCTAGTCGTCTTTAGCTGGTAGCCGAAATGAAAATCTCAACGCTCCATTGTCACGCGCTTAGCGTCTGCGTCGTCGCGGCAATGCTGGCAGGCTGCGGCGGATCGCAGACGCCGGTCGGCGCGCCGGGTGCGATCCCGGAAAGCCACACGGCTGCGCGAGCGCACGTTATCGTGCATCGCGCTCGGGCGGTGTCGTCACCCTATCAGGTCCTTTACAGCTTCGCCGGGCCCGATGGCGCAGGCCCCTATGCGAGCTTGATCGACGTGAAGGGTAAGCTCTACGGCACTACCTTTTTGGGCGGCAAGTTCAATGAACGAGGCGGAACCGTCTTCAGCGTCAGTACTACCGGCACGGAGCACATATTGCACAGCTGCGGCCGACCCCCCAATGGGAGACACCCCTTCGCCGGCTTGATCGACGTGAGCGGCACCCTCTACGGCACGACAAGTTATGGCGGCGCGTATCGTGACGGGACGGTCTTCAGCATCAGTACGACCGGCAAGGTGCACGTGCTGCACGCCTTCAGCGGCGGCGATGGCG
Source organism: Candidatus Cybelea sp. (assembly GCA_049800655.1). Classification (GTDB taxonomy): domain Bacteria; phylum Vulcanimicrobiota; class Vulcanimicrobiia; order Vulcanimicrobiales; family Vulcanimicrobiaceae; genus Cybelea. The sequence continues at coordinate 365 of JBARKF010000280.1, read as the reverse complement.
CGAGCCCCGACGCGAACTTGATCGACGTGAAGGGCACGCTCTACGGCACGACAGAACTTGGGGGCACGTTTCATAATGCTGGAACGGTCTTTAGCTTTACCTCGGCTGGCTCGTATCGCGTGCTGCACAGCTTCGGCGGCAACTATGATGGCGCAAACCCCTTCGCGAGCCTGATCGACGTAGAAGGGACGCTCTACGGTACTACGCGCTCGGGTGGTACTTACGGCGCGGGAACAGTCTTCGGCATCAGTAAGGCAGGCAGAGAGCACGTGCTGCACAGCTTCGGCGGCGGCAGCTCCGATGGCTCAGGACCCTTCGCGGGCCTCATCAACGTTAAGGGCACGCTCTACGGCACGACGCAGTCT
>JBARKF010000279.1:0-8521 GCA_049800655.1 Candidatus Cybelea sp. | reverse complement strand
CCGTCGGCTGCTGCCAAGCCGAACTCCTCGGCAAGCCCCGCAGCCGCTGCCTTCGACCTCGGCGTCTGGACCGTACATGCGAGCTCGCTGGACGCGAACTTCAAGAACGGTGACTTCAGCACGCCGGCAAAGATCGTGATGACGCGTTCGGGCGGCGACGTCAGCGCCGATCGCGCCAACGGCAACTACAAGAAGCAGGTGCTCTTCCTCAACGGTCATGTCGTCATGCACGACTCGGAAGGCGGCGCTCAGCAAAGCCTCGGGGGCGGGCCGCCGGGTCCGGCGACACCGTCAACGTTGACGGCCGACAAAGCGCAGATCGATGGAAAGGCTAAAGTCTATAAGGCGATCGGAAACGTTCACTACACGCAAGCCGACACCATGGTCAACGCCGACAACGGCACGCTGAACGACGCTGAACACACCCTGCTGCTCGAAGGCGCCGTTCACATTTCGCAGGGAACGCGCAACATGAGCGCGAGCAGCGTGCTCTATAACACGGTGACGGGGTCGGCACATGCGCAGGGCGACGTCACCATGCAATTCCCCAGCGAGTTGCATCGCAAATTGGCCACACCCCGGCCGCTCAAGATTCCCAAGAACGGGCTTACCGAGCCGGCCGCGGGCGGATCGACCCCGCCGCAGTAGTTCATCGTGGCGGAGAGCGACGCGTTATTCGACTTCGCTCGCGACGAGACGCCGCTGGCGGCACGCATGCGACCGCGTACGCTCGATGAGTTCGTCGGCCAAGAGGCGCTGCTCGGACCGGGACATGCCTTACGCGTAGCGATTGAGCGCGACGCGATTCCGTCGATGGTTCTTTGGGGTCCGCCCGGTAGCGGAAAAACGACGCTTGCACGGATCGTGGCCAACTCTACGGGAGCCCAGTTCGAAAGCATGTCTGCCGTAAGCGCAGGTGTGGCCGATTTGCGCCGGGTCGTGCGCGAGGCGGGAGCTCGGCGCCGCGTTGGCCGGCGAACGGTGCTCTTCATCGATGAAATCCATCGCTTCAACAAGGCACAGCAAGACGCCGTGCTGCCGTATGTCGAGGATGGTACCGTGACGTTCATCGGCGCTACCACCGAGAATCCGTCGTTTGAAGTCAACTCGGCGCTGCTTTCACGCGCGCGCGTCTTCGTGCTGACGCCGCTCTCCGACGACGATGTGGGGCAGATCGTCGATCGCGCGCTCGGTGATGCCGATCGCGGTCTCGCGGCCCAGTCAGTGCGATTAGATGATGAGGCGCGGCGCGTGTTGATCTCGCTTGCCAACGGCGACGCTCGGGTGGCTCTCAATGCGCTCGAGTTTGCGGCCGGTCTGGCAGAGGCGCAGAACGAAGCGCGCACGATCGACGCGACGCTGGTACGGGAAGCGATGCAACGCCGCGGCTCGCAGTACGACAAGTCCGGCGAGATGCACTACGACACGATTAGCGCGTTTATTAAATCGGTGCGCGCGAGCGATCCGGATGCAGCGGTTTATTGGCTCGCTCGCATGATCGATGGCGGGGAAGATCCGCTCTTCATCGCTCGGCGGTTGGTAATATTGGCGTCGGAGGACGTAGGCCTAGCCGACTCGACCGGATTGCAAGTCGCAGTTGCCGCGCAACAGGCGGTGCATTTCGTTGGTATGCCGGAGGGGTTTTTCCCCCTCGCGCACGCGACGCTCTATCTCGCGTCGGCGCCGAAGAGCAACAGCGTGGGACGCACGTTTAGCGCCGCGATGGACGACGTGCTGCAGACCCGCAACGAGCCGGTACCGTTGCACTTGCGCAACGCACCAACGGGATTGATGCGACAGCTCGGGTATGGACAAAATTACCATTACGCACACGACGATTACGACATAGTACAAATGAACTTGCCGCCGAATCTCGCGGGGCGTCGTTACTATCGACCGGGTAATCGTGGTGCCGAGGAACGGCCCCGGACCGCCGACGTAAAACAGCGGCGGTCCGAGTGATACTCGGACCGCCAGTTTCCCGTTGCTACTTCTCGGAGTGTGCGTTGGAGCTTCGCACAAGCAAATCGTAGAGCAGCATACTGTGAGCGACCTGTGAATTTGCAACGAATTTATCTCGATCATGCGGCAACGACGCCGATGCGCCGCGAGGTCACGGAAGCGATGCGTGATGCGCTATTAGAGAGCAATTATAACCCCAGTTCATTGCACGACGAAGGTCGCAGAGCGCGGGCGTTGCTCGAGGGAGCGCGCGAGCGAGTCGCAGCCGTTCTCGGCGCGTCACGCAACGAAATTACCTTTACCAGCGGCGGCACCGAGGCAAACAATGTAGCGCTTTTTGGTGTGGCGCGCGCCGCATCGCCGGGTGCGCGATTGGTCGCAAGCAGGATCGAGCATCACTCGGTTCTCGCACCGCTCGAGCGCCTACATGACGAAGGCTATGAAGTAAGCTTGCTTGCGGTCGGTAGCGACGGCCTGGTCGAGCCGGCGTCCTTCGCCGACGCCCTGGGACGTCCCGCGCTGCTCGCTTCGGTCATGTACGCCAACAACGAAATCGGAACGGTGCAGCCGATCGGCGAGCTCGCCGCTATTGCACGTCGCCGCGGCGTCCTCTTCCACAGCGATGCCGTACAAGCGCCTACTTGGTTGTCACTCGACGTGCGCAAGCTGGGCGTCGATCTGCTCTCGATCTCGGCGCACAAATTCGGCGGACCGAGAGGGGTGGGCGTTCTTTACGTCCGCCGCGGCGTGCCAATCACCCCGATTCTGCTCGGCGGGGGACAAGAGTTTGGAAGACGTTCCGGGACCGAAAACGTCTCGGGCGCCGTCGGACTGGCACGGGCTCTCGAACTCGCGGCGGCCGAGCAACCGGATCGAAGTCGCGAAGTCGCCGGGCTCCGGGATCGGCTCGAATCAGGCATCCGCTCGGCCATCTCGGATGTCACGGTCAACGGTGGCACCGCGCCGCGGCTCGCCAACAATTTGAACGTCAGTTTATTGGGCTCCGACTCGGCAGCGATGCTTATCGCGCTCGACTTGGCGGGCATCGCCGCCTCCGCCGGCAGCGCCTGTGCCTCCGGGACGCTCGAGCCGAGCCACGTGCTGGAGGCGATCGGCCTCGACGAGCCGAGCCGGAAAGCTGCGATTCGCTTCTCGCTCGGCTCGGCAACGACGCCGGCCGAGATCGAGCGCGCCGTTGACGTCCTGCCGTCGATCATCGCCAACTTGCGGGCGGCTAGGCTGGTGACCAGGCGGGATGGGTAGACTCGTAAAACGAACGGCGCGCGCCTGGAGGCAGAAGCTTGAGCGGTAGTGAGTACGGCAGCCTGACCCTAAATGTGCTTGCGGGCGTCGGAGCTCTCTTGGCAGGCGTCGGCATCTTTGTAGGGATGCTAGCGTTAGCCAAGACGCTGGCGCGCGTGAGAACGACTCTGGATAGCGTGGACGAGCAACTTAACAACATCGGGCCCCCCGTGACCAGCACGCTGGCACATGTGGATCAGGTGACCAAGTCGCTCGAGGATACGGCGGGTACGCTGTCACGGACCGCCGACCTTTCGCGCAGTGCTATCGCGCCGGCGATCGTGAACGTGGGTGCGACGCTTACCGGAGTCACCACTGGTTTACGGCGCTTGGTTACGGGAAAAGACCGAAAAGCCAAGGAGTAACTAAACAATGGGTAAGGGTAATGGCGGAGGATTCTTCGCCGGTTTTCTTATCGGCGCAGTCATGGGCGGTGCCGCAGCCGTCCTGCTCGCGCAGGAAGAGATGCGCAATCAGGTCGCCGGCAAGGCGCGCGAAGCAGGAAACTTCGCAGTGGGCCGCACGGGCGATCTTCGCGGCAAGGTCGGTGACGTGACCTCGCAATGGCAGTCGAGCGTCTCTGAACTCTACGAACGCGGGCGCCAAGTCGTCGAGAGCGCACGCGCCAATATCGATGCCGCTGTCGCCGAAGGCCGAGCGGCCGCGGACGAAACGCAGGATGAGCTTCAACGGAAAGCCGAGGGATAGTTTTGGACATCAAGGTGAACGTGCGTGAAGCACCGGGCGAATGTTACGTCGTCGACTTAAGCGGAGAGATCGACGTTTACACGTCGCCGAAGGTGAAGGATGCAATCGGCGCGCTCATCGACCGTGGCGTCTACCACTTGGTCATCAACCTGGAAAAGGTGCGATATATCGATTCGACCGGACTCGGCGTGCTGATCGGCGGGCTGAAACGCGTTCGGGAGCACGGCGGATCGGTGAATCTCGTCTGCACGAATCCGCAGATTAAGAAGATCTTCGACATTACCGGCCTCGTAAAAATCTTCGGCATCTTCGAAAGCGAGGATGCTGCCATGAAGGCGCTCGTATGAATCCCGCCGTCGAGCAAGCCTTACCCGAGGTCGTCGAGCTCCGCGTGCCGTCACGCCCCGAATGGGTCGCGCTCGCGCGGCTCGCAGCGGCGACGGTAGCGAATCGCGTTCACTTCTCGATCGAGGAGATCGAGGACGTGAAGCTCGCGATCGCGGAGGCATGCACCGCCGTCATTCAACACGAGCCTCACGGCGAGTTCGTCCAGCTCACCTGCGAGGCACTCAGCGACGGTTTGCGCATTCGCGTGCGCGATAGCGGGCGTCAGGGCGTCTACGCTGCCGATGCCCAGGCAATGAATCTCGACGAAGCCCGCATCGCGGGCTTAGGGATCTTTTTGATACGAACGCTGATGGATGAAGTCAGCTACGACGTCCACCCGCAACACGGAACCGATTTGCTTATGGTAAAGAGGTTGGACCCCCGGTCCGACTAGTGGCCTATAACGCCGGGATGTGTAGTGCCGCGGGCAGCCCTGCGGGTTATGGGCAGCACGGCTATGCTCCCTCCTCGCGCCTTGCCAATCGTACCCGTGGTGCCCATAACGGCGCTACACATCTCGGCGTTATAGGCCACTAGTGACCGAACGGGACGAAACGCGTCCGGATCGCGAGCGGACGCGTGAGCTTTTTGCGCGTTTCATTCATGCGCGTGAGCGAAGCGCACGACGGCCTGCGCGATCCGGCAAAGAGCACGAAGATCTGCGTGAAGAGCTGGTCGTCCTGCATCTGAACCTCGTTCGTTTTCTCGCCATTCGGTTCGCCAACCGTGGCGAACCCATCGACGATCTCGTGCAGGTCGGTACTGTCGGCTTGCTCAAGGCCATCGATCGCTTCGAGCTCGAGCGCGGCGTCGAGTTCACTACCTACGCGACGCCGACAATCGTCGGCGAGATCAAACGCTACTTTCGCGACAAAGGCTGGGCCGTCAAGGTCCCTCGACGCCTGCAGGAGCTCAATCTCGCCGTCAACCGGGCCGGCGATAAACTCGCGATCGACCTCGGTCGCAGTCCGACCGTCGCCGAACTCGCCGAACACCTAAGCGCCGGCGAGGACGAGATCTTAGAGGCGCAAGAGCTCGGACAGGCCTACAATCTGCTCTCGCTCGACAGTGAAGTTTCCGGCGAAAACGACAAAAAATCGCAGACCCTCGCCGACACCGTCGGCGTCTCTGACGCCGGCCTCGCGCTGCTCGAGGATCGCGCCAACCTCGAACGCGCCTTCCACGTGCTCACCGGCCGCGAGCGCGTCATCATCTACCTGCGCTTCTACGAATCGGTCTCTCAAACCGAAATCGCCAAACGCCTGAACGTCTCGCAGATGCACGTCTCCCGCCTCCAGGCCAAGGCGCTCGACAAACTCCGCGCAGTCCTAGCGGAGTAGGCTGTTGAGCAAGCCCGCGTCGGCCCAACGTAATGCCGAAGAGGCTCGGACCGACGAGCGTAGCCACGGATGGCGGAGCGAGGAGGCCGCGCAGCAGGAGCGCAGCCGGATGCGGAGCGACGAGCGTCTCTGAGGCGTTATGTTGGGCCGACGCGGGCTTGCTCAACGAGCTACTCCGCTAGGACGGCGCGCGGCGGCTTTGCGCTGCAGGTCATGGGCTTCTCCCGGAACTGCGTCGTAGAATAGTGAGGCTATGAAGAGCCAGGAGCTACGTCAGGCGTGGGTCGATTTCTTCGTCGGGAAGCAGCACAAGCTGCTTCCGCCGGCGACGCTCGTTCCGCATGAGATGTCCACGACGCTCTTCACCATCGCGGGGATGGAGCAGTTCGTTCCGGTCTTTCTCGGCGAACAGCCGCCCCCCGCGCCGCGCGTGGTGACGGTTCAGCGCTGCTTGCGCGTCGCCGGTGCGAAGAGCGACATCGAGAGCGTCGGCAGGACGGGACGGCACGGCACGTTCCTGGAGATGCTCGGAAACTTTAGCTTCGGCGACTATTACAAACGCGAAGCAATCGCCTGGGCTTGGGAGTTCGTCACACAAGTGCTGCGGCTCGACCCGGCGCGGCTCTATGCGACCGTGCACGTCGGCGACGACGAAGCGGAAAGAATCTGGATCGACGAGATGGGTCTCGATCCGGCCCGTGTCACGCGTTTCGACGAGGAAAACTTTTGGACGATGGGGGCGACGGGCCCCTGCGGTCCATGTACCGAGATTTTTTACGATACCGGCGCAGAGTATGCGAGTGGCGCCGACGATATCGGACCCAATCGAGGCGATCGGTATGTCGAGATCTGGAATATCGTCTTTCAACAGTACAATCGCACGGCCGACCGCGAACTCTCGGAGCTGCCGCGCAAAGCGATCGATACCGGCGCCGGTTTAGAACGCATGCTTGCGGTCTGCAACGGCGTCGCATCGATGTACCAGACCGACCTCTTTACCGATTTGGTCGCGGCTCAGCCGCCGATCGGCCGAACGGCGCTCTCGTCGCAGGAGCAGAAGGCACGCCAGAATATCGTTGCCGATCACATGCGCGCCGCCACGTTCTTAATCAACGACGGTATCTATCCGTCCAACACCGATCGCGGGTTTGTGTTGCGCTTCCTGATTCGGCGCGCGATTCGTAACGGAAAACTGCTCGGGTATCCCGATGGCTTTTTGAGCCGGTTGGTTCCCGCGGTCGTGCATTCGCTCGAGCCGGGGTATCCCGAGTTGCGAGAGAGCATGATCCGGATCGCTAACGCCATACGCCAAGAGGAGCAAACCTTCGAGCGGACGCTGGAACGCGGCATGGCGATGCTCGATCGTCTTATCGACGACGCCATCGCGCACCGCGATCGCGTGATCCCCGGCGACGAAGCGTTTGCGCTTCACGACACGTACGGATTCCCGGTCGAACTGACGCGAGAAATTGCCGCCGAACGCGGCGCGGTCGTCGACACGGTTGCGTTCGACCGCCGCATGGACGAGCAACGCGAACGCGCGCGTCGCGACGCGGCGGCGAAGCGCGAACTCGTGGAGTTGGCGGAGCTGCCTGCCGTGCGGAGCGAGTTCACCGGGTACGATGAGGGGCTCGAAGCCGACGGTCGAGTCGTGGCCGTTCTCAAAGACGGAAGCACGGTGCAGTCGTTAGCCGACGGCGAAGAAGGCATCCTGATTCTCGATCGCACCTCGTTCTATGCCGAGCGCGGTGGACAAATCGGCGATCGCGGCACGATCCTCCGCGCGTCCGCAGACGCGACGGATGCGACCCTCGAAGTAACCGATACACAGTACATGGGCGACGCGATCGCTCATCACGGCGTGCTCCGTGGGGGTGCAATCGCGGTCGGCGATCGGGTCCACGCCAGCGTTTCGGCGTACTGGCGGCGCGAGATTCGTCGCCATCATACCTCTGCGCATCTGCTCCAACGTGCGCTCAAGGACGTGCTTGGGGAAGAGGTCAACCAAGCGGGTTCGTGGGTCGGGATCGATCGCATGCGCTTTGACTTTCGCTGGCCAGGCGGCGCGCTGAGCAACGATCAGAAAGGCGCTGTCGCGCATCGCGTCAACGAGATGATTCGCGACGATGCGCATCTCGTCACGCGCGTGCTGCCGCTCGAGGAGGCGAAGAAAACCGGCGCGATCTGGATGGCCGGCGAAAATTACGGCGAGACGATCCGCGTCGTGCAGGCCGGACCGTCGATTGAGTTTTGCGGAGGAACGCACTCGCATTCGACCGGCGAGCTCGGTCTCTTTGTGATCCTCTCTGAGTTTTCGATCGGAAGCGGCATCCGGCGAATCGAATCGTGCGTTTCTGAGGCCGCGGAGCAGTATGTCGGGCGTCAGGCCGAGCTGATCGGCTCGCTCTCTTCATCGCTCGCGACCGCACCGGACGAACTGCGCGAACGCGTCGAACGAATGCAGCGCGACGTCAAAGATCTGCAGACCGCCCTCGGGCAACTCCGCGCGCAACTCGCCGCAAACGAGGCGCGTTCGTACGTCGAAAATGTCGAGCGCAACGGCGACCGTGCGTTCGTCGGCGCCGTCATCCGCGAGGCGAACGCCGAATCGTTGCGCCATCTGAACAACGCCATCCGCAGCCGTCTGAATAGCGGGGTCGTTGCGCTTGCGGGAATAGACAACGGCAGCGTCAGTCTGCTCGTCAGCGCCAGCGACGACCTTGTGCGCGCCGGCGTTCACGCGGGCAATCTCGTAAAGCTGGCTGCACCGCTCGTCGCGGGCAAGGGCGGTGGCCAGGCCGCGCAGGCACAAGGCGGCGTCA
>JBARKF010000278.1:0-9575 GCA_049800655.1 Candidatus Cybelea sp. | reverse complement strand
AGCAGGGTGATGTTAAGCCGAAAGGTCGCGCATGTTGGGGACGATTTGCAAGTTGATATGATGGTAACCCAGCCGTGACCGAGTCACTCGGCCGCATTTTCGTTACTCAAACCCTACAGGCTCCTAGTCGGACCGGATTCTTCGCGCTGCCAAACACATCGCGGAATAACTCGGGGGCTGCATCCGCGATCTTCGGATGCTCAACTTGATCCCCGGAGGTTGCGAGCATTACGCCGAGCCGCACAACGCGTTTAACGCGATTGAGCGACCCGAGATGCTCCTTAGCAGTGACCAGAGCGTTCAGCGCGGCGAGACGCGCTGCGGCTCGGCCCTGCGTCGTGTCGAGCTGGGCGCCGACGCGCCCGCGGTACTTCACATCTCGACCGAGCACGGGTAATGCACCGGTTAAAAAGAGCAGATTTCCTGTTTGCACCGTCTCGACGTACTCGCCGAACGGCGTCACCGGCGGAGGAAGCTCGAGCCCCAGTGAAATCAGCTCCTTGTCGGCATCGTTAGAACTTACCATGCCCGAATCTTAACATTTGGGATTGCGCGTTTCGGGAACTTAAAAGTGCTCATGCACACAATTACTGGCCGGACAACGGACGCGGGGTCGTGCTAGGATCCGTAAATGAACGCAAAACCAACCATCGTAATCGTGCACGGCGCTTTCGCCGACGCGTCCAGTTGGAACGCCGTTATCGAACGTTTGCAGGAGCAAGACTATGACGTCGTCGCTCCGCCCAATCCGCTACGCGGCGTGCAGTCAGATTCCGCCTACATCGCGAGCTTTGTCAATCAGATCGACGGTCCCGTGCTGCTCGTCGCTCATTCGTACGGAGGAGCCGTGACGAGCAATGCTGCAGCTAAGTCCTCAAACGTCGTCGGCCTCGTGTACGTTGCAGCGCTGATTCCCGAGGAAGGCGAGCGTCTCGCCGACGTGCATTCGAAGGATAGCATCCTTAATCCGGTGCTTATCGAGCGTCAGTATCCGACCGGCTCCGATGGAGAGACGGCACCCGAGTACACGATCGATCCGGCCCACTTCCGCAGGGCGTTTGCCGCCGACGTGCCCGAAGAGCGCACCACGCTCATGGCCGCCGAACAGCGTCCTATTGCGGGCAATGCATTCGCGGATGCTTCCGGGCCGGTCGCCTGGAAAACGTTGCCGGCCTGGGCAATCATCGCCACCGAAGATGTCGGTGCCGGTGGTGACATCGTACGCTCGATGGCGCAGCGGGCTCGTGCGAAGGTCACCGAGCTGCGGGGCTCACACGCAATCATGATCTCGCAGCCACAGGCCGTGACCGACGTGATATTGGAGGCAGCGAGATTCGTCTCCCAGCGGGCCGTTCAAACCGTTTAAGCCGGATTCGTTCTTTTTATCGTGGATAGCAAAGTGGTAATCGTAACCGGTGCTTCGCAAGGTATTGGGGCCGGCCTCGTCCGGGGGTTTAGGGATCGAAACTACACTGTCGTTGCCACCTCGAGATCGATCAAACCGTCGAGCGATCCGGGCATCGTGACGATTGCCGGCGACATTTCGAGTCCCGAGCTTGGCGAACGAGTCGTCGGCGAAGCCGTTAGACGATTTGGGAGAGTAGACTCCCTCGTAAACAACGCCGGTATATTCATCGGTAAGCCGTTCACGGATTATACGGAGGCGGATTTCGCGAATGTGATCGGCACCAATCTCGGCGGCTTCTTTCGCGTGACGCAGGCGGCGATGACGCAAATGGCCTGTCAAAAGTCGGGACACGTCGTCAACATTACAGCCAGCTTAGTCGATCATCCAAACTCGCAGATCCCGGCCTTCCTCGCCTCGGTGACGAAGGGTGGCCTTAACTATGCGACGACAGCACTCGCGATCGAATATGCTTCACGCGGCATTCGCGTGAACGCAGTCGCACCGGGACATGTCGACACACCGATGCATCCGCCCGCGACCCACGAGGTTCTTGCGAAATTTCATCCACTCGGCCGGATGGCTCAGGTCAGCGATATCGTCGATGCGGTGCTCTTCCTTGAGTCTGCTGAATTCGTAACTGGGGAAATTCTGCACGTCGACGGCGGCCTAAGCGTAGGGCACTAAGGTAACGGCTGCGGCATGGGAGACGAAACCCTCATGGTTTATCGTTGCAAAACAGGACCGCATGATCGATCCGAACCTCGAGCGGGCCCTCGCCAGAAAAATTAAAGCGCGGGGGACGCTTGAGCTCGACTCCAGTCACGTGGTGATGATTTCGCGACCGCAGCAGGTCGCGGCGTTCATCGCAAGCGCCGCCGCAAGCCTGTGAGCGGCTTATTTCACGCGCACTTGCATGGTTTTCTCGGTGGTTTGAGAGCTGGCAGGATCGCTGGCGGTGATCTTCAGGCTAATTGCCTGCAGTCCAGGCGGCGCGAAGAGCGTGACCTCTAAGCGAAAGTTTCCTGCGGGGCCGGCGTCGGTGCTGCCGTTGTAGAGCCCGGTGTAAGAGGGCGTGGCCCCGATCGTCGCCTTGACGTGCCCGCGGCTGACCGTGTTTCCTGCAATCGTGAAGGAACGGTTGACTGCCCCGCCCGGCGCGGGCTGGCTGATGGTTAAGTGTATTTCGGCCGGGCCAGATCGAATTACGTTGAAGGACCACGAGCGGTCGAACGTTCCTCGACCGCTGCTTCGTCCGGTAACGCGCACCTTACGCGAACCGTAATCCAGCGGGGCCGGCGGCTTATAGGAGAAGCGCGTCGATGAAGTCGCGCTGCGATTCGTGATGTTATTACCGTCGAGGTAAATGGTCAGACTACCAGCGTCAACGTTATAGGTGAACTCGGCCGAGATCGTTGCAAAGCGATCGCGCACGTTCGAGCCCGGCGAAGGTTGCTGATTGCGCAGCTGCACTGATTGACCTGGCGGTACCGGTGCGCCGAACACCGTGAAGGACCACGAACGCTCGAAGCCGACGCCGCCGGAATCGTGTCCCGCAACCCGCGCGGTGTGCGTGCCGATCAGCAGTGGCGCGCGCGACGTATGCGAGAAACCACCGGGTGAAACGTCCGTGCGCGAGGTGACATCACTATTGTCGAGCCAAACTCGAACGCTGCCCGGATTGACTCGATGCGAGAACTGCGCCGAGATCGTAACGAACCCGCTCGCGACGCGTGAACCGGGTGACGGTTGCTGCGCGCGCAGATATACCATGCTGGCCGGCGGTGGTGGAGGCGGCCTAACCGGTGGCGGAGGCGCGACCGGGCCGGCGTTCGGCATGTTGATCGTTACGACGCGCGTCGCCTGATCCCAACCGACCACCGCGCCGAATGCCTGCGCAACGAAGCGAAGTGGAACGTAGGTCGAAGCGCCGATGATAAACGGCGCGACGTCCAGGGTCTGCGGCTGCCCGTTGACGGTCGCCTGCGATGAGCCAATTCGCAGTTGCACCGTCGTGCTCTGTTTCGTTGCGTTGATCGTTCCGGCCGAATAGACGACCGACGCGCCCATGTGCTCAAAGATGCCTCGCAGCGGAACGAAGACACGCCCCTCGCGCACGATCGGTGCAGGATTGAGAGAGAGCGTCTGCCCGTTGAGCTGCACGGTGACGGGCTGCGCAAACACCGCTTGCGGCGACGCCGTCAGAACGAGTGTGGTGGTGATTAAGGCTGCGGCCAGCACGCGGGGAAGCGTTGAAATCACGGCCCGACCCTCCTATTCCGACACCTTTGCGTTCAAGTGTTGGGGTTCCCCTTCGGTCCCTTACAGGTCATGGCGGAGAGGCCTCTGCTCGCACACACGGAACGCAATCTGCGAGGTGCCCAATGCGATCCTTATCTCGTGCTACCCTCATCGTCGCTGCGGCCATCGTGGCAACCGCTTGCAGCGGTTCGAGCGTTACTCCGTCGGCACACGTGTCGGCGTCTTACGACGCGTTCCAGGGTGTCCTGACGTGGCACAACGACGCCGCGCGCACTGGCCAAAACCGCCAGGAGACCACGCTCACTCCCGCAAACGTGAGGCCGCGATCTTTCGGTAAGCGCTTCGCGCGGCGGGTGGACGGCATGATCTACGCGCAGCCACTCTATGTGCCGGCATGGTGTACTTCGGCACGCAAACCGAACTGGAAGCTACGGCCTGCTGAAGTAGCGCGACCGACGGATTAGTATGCCACCGGGCTCGCTAGAACGGAAAGTCGCTTTTCGTTAGCCCAACGTTTGTTTTTAAATCGTCTACCGATTCGTCGAGGACGATCTGCGATCCCGAATACATAATCTGCCGGATCGGCCAATGCGTCTGCTTCGAAAGATAAAGGATCTGGTCGGTGATGCCGTGATTGGTCGCCGGTTCGGCGACGTTGAGCTCCAAACGGTCAGTGTCGATCCCTCCGAGTTTGCCGCCGTCGGTCTGCGTCAGCTTTCCAGGGATGGTCCCGTAATCGTCGATGATGCGCGGCAGCAGACCATCGGGGATTGTGACGCCGCGCAGCGAGACGGCGCGCGGATCGTGCAGGTCGACTTTCAGATGGAAGCCCGAAAGAATGCCGCCCAAATGGCCGCTCACCTGGTCGCCGCCAACCCATACGCCGCCCGCTCCTTTGCCGTCGCCGTCGAGGATCAACGTCTTGACGTAGTGCGGATTCATAAACGAATACTGATAGACGCGATCTTGCGTTTGCGTTCCCTTCGCTTCATGAACACGAAGAATGCAGGTGTAGTCAGTGACGCCGGTATACGCTTGATCGAAGGCCGCGATCGCGGGTGCCTGGTCGGCCGCGCTTGCTGCGAGGCAACTCGTGCCGACCAGTGCGCCGAACAGCGATAACGAAGCTCTAAAATTCACAGTATCTCCTCAAAAGGTCGCGCCGATCGTAAGGCAGATTGCAGCTTTCGTTCATGACCAGCGGCGACGCCTGTATTATCGGTGAGAATTGTAAGAAAACTTTAAATTTAATCTGCGCGTCGCGGCAATCAGGTGACCGTCACCTTCGACGAGCGTGAGGACCGAGCCCCTTGCGTGCGAAGCAACGACGGCCTCGCGATCGCGAAGCCGTGTGCGGGGTAGCGAGACAGTTTGGCCTCGCGCCGTGGGCCTTGTAGCTTCGCTCTGCTCTAAATCTTACTCCGTTACCACAAGGCCCAGCGGTTCGGCAAGGCCCGTGGCGCTGCCGGCGATCGTTTGGATCGGCGCAACGTTGCCGCTTGCAGTCGCTGCAAAGCCAAGGATCGCGTTCGAACCCGAGTTAGAGACGAATATCTCGCCGCTCGACTTGCTGACCGCTAACCCAAAGCTGAAGCCGATCCCTCCGCTCAGTCCGGTGTTCGAACCAGAAATGGTGCGGATCGGTGCGACGTTGCCGGTCGCTCCGGCGGCGAACTCGCTGATCGTCGCCGTCTTAGTATCGAAGACGTAAACGTTGCGCGAAGCGTCAACGGCGACCGTGTCGAGAGGCAGGGCGGACGTGCCGGGGGCTCCTAGCCCGGTGTTGCTTCCGCCGATCTGTGCCTGCATGGTGGAGGATCCCGCCCGAAAGATATCGATCGTTGCCGTCTTCGAATTCGCCACGTAGAGAAGGTTGTTGCTGTCGATGGCCAGACCGCCCGCGTCGGAGATGGTACGCTTTGGTTTAACGCAGCCGTTTGCTCCAGACGCGAATACCTCGACGGCGCGGCCGCCCTCTGGTAAGAACGCGGAAACGAAGAGCTGGCCCTTCTTATCGAACGCCACGGCGTCCGTCTGACTGGGTTTGGGGAAGCACGAGATCCCGGTCAACAAATCGCCGGCCAGCCCGAACGTTTGGAGCGCGGCCTGGCCGCCCGACGCGATGTTGCCGTTTGCAATGCCGATGCCTTCTGTTGAACTGAAGGCGATGGCGTAGGGTCCGTTAATGTGACTGATGACGGTGCTCGGCGCGACGTTTCCGTTGGCGCCTTCCGCATATTCCCGAATCGAGCCGCCCAAGCCGGTGTTTTCGTTTGCGACGAGAATGAGTGCAGTCGTCGCCCGGTGGCGCGTCGCTGCGCCGGTCAGGAAAGAGGTCTGCGGTGCGCCTACCGCCGGAACCGGGTTCTCTATTGAACCGGGCTGCGCGCCGGAGCATGCTGCAAGCGTCATGGCTACGCAGGCGGCTCCAATGTGATGGGGTGGTTTCATCTGATTCTCCTTCAAGTAATGTTGTGTGTGTTGATTACGTTTGTAGTGAGCGGTCGCTGATCGTTGCAGCATTGCGTGCGATTTCCACGCTGCGGTATCCAAGAACGCTAAGCAACTTGCTGTCCGGTACCTTTAACGGGCCTGGCTTGTCCGCCGTGCCCGGCGCCGGCTGCGGATACGCGGTGGAAGCGGCGGTCGCGAACCGTATGTTGCCGTCAGTGTGCTGGACGATTTGATGGATGTGCCCGTTCAAAACGGTTACCGCGTTGAAGCGGCGCAGCGCCGCCAGAACGCGCGAGCCGTCTTCCGTCGTCCAGCCCCATGGCGGAAAGAGCGCGTATAACGGTACGTGCGCGAAAACGACGATCGGGGTTGAGGTTTTCTGCGCCGCGAGATCCTTCTCGACAAAATCGATCTGCTCGCTTCCGAGCTTCCCGTCGATTTCGAAGTTGAAGACGTTGACTAGCGAGAGAAAGTGCGCGCCGCCTTGGTCCCACGAGAACCATCCTTTGGGGGCGTCGCTTCGGTGAAAGGCCGCGAAGAAGGCGTCTGGGTTGCCGATGACATCGTGTTCTCCAGGCAGGACGACGAGCGGAGCCTTGAGCGTGCCGAGGAGTTGCTTCGCAGTGTCGAACTGCGCGGGCTTGGAAAGGTGTGTCACGTCGCCGGTGTGAACGACGAAGGTCGGCTGCACCGGCATCGCGTTGATCGCTGCAATGGTCTTTTGAAGCGTTCCCGTCACGTCCATATTTTCGGGGCGCGCAAAGCCGATGTGGCTATCGCTAATCTGAACGAACGAAATGGCATCATCTGCGGCAAGTGCTTTTTGGGCATTGAATAGGCCGCCGCTCGACAAGGACCAGACGATGCCACTGCCGGTCCAAGCAACGTGTTTGAGAAAGTCGTCGCGTTTCATGTTTTTGGCTCCTTTACTTCGACGAAGGCAGTACGACGATAGTCGCCTTCATGTATGGATGCAGCTCGCAAAAATAGTGGTAGGTGCCCGGCTTCGCGAACACGTGCTGCCACGTGCCGGCGTTGTCGAGACCCTCGGAGTCGAACGATTTGTCGGTTGCCGTCACCGTGTGCGCTTCGTCATCGTCGTTGACGAATGTGACGCGGTCGCCAACGTGGACGGTCAACACCGGTGGGGCGTACTTGAAATCTTTGATGTGGACCGTGGCGACGGCCGGAAGAAGCGCCGGCGCCGCGGCGTTGGCGGCGGCGGTCATGAGCAGGGCGAGCGAAGCGCTTTGGAGGGCATTGAGAATCTTGTTCATGTGGGTGCATATGCCACCGCCGGCATGCCCGGATGAGTTGGGCCATCCAAAACTGCTCTCGGCGGCATATCAAGGTCGTGAAACCCACGGGGCCGTATGTCAGCTGATGGATGGACGAGCTCGTCGAGGCCTTTGCCGCGCGCAAGCCCTCGGGCCTCGATCAGGTGTACGCGCTGTGGTCGCGTCTATTCTTCAGCGTTGCCCGACATGTCATCTCCGACAGCGCCCTCGCTGAAGACTGCGTGCACGACGCGCTCGTGCGCGTATGGCGTTCCCCCAACCGCTTTAGCGGGAATCGAGAAATGCTAAAAGCGTACTTGATAACCTGCGTGCGCAACGAGTCGCTCGGGATGGCTCGACGCGAGGGCCGCCGCGACGCACGCGAATTGAAAGCGGCCCGCCTTGCGCCGGTGACATCGGTCGATCCCCCGGTGGTCGATCCGGTCGAGGCGCACCGGCTGCAGGCCGCCCTCGAGCGACTTCCCGAGGAACAGCGGGCCGCGCTCACGCTCGCGTACTATGGAAACAAAACGCACGTCGAGATCGCAAAGGAGCTCGACGCTCCGCTAGGCACGATCAAGAGCCGCATCTCGATGGCGATGCGCAAGTTACAGACGGAACTGGCTAGCGCCGAGGGGACCCGCTCGTGACCGAACATCTCGGCGAAAACGCAGAGCTGTATCCGCTTGGGATTCTCGACGACGATGCGGCTCGCGACGTTGAGCGCCACGTTGCATGGTGCTCGGAATGCGCCGAACGCGTGGCGCAAGCGCAAGCCGTCGCAGCGACGTTGGCAGCAGCATTGCCGCAGGCCACGCCATCTCCGGCGTTGGAGCGTCGCCTCCGCGAATCAGCACGACCGCAGCGCAGCGCCAAACTCCGAGCGAACCTTCTCCCCTTCGCACTCGCGGCAGCGTTTGCAGTGGCTTTTCTCGGCCTTGGGTGGCAAACGCTCGTTCTTCAGCAACGACTGAAGACCCAGGACGTCGCGCTCGTAACCATGGTCCACAGCCATTTCAACCATGTCTCGATGAGCCCGGAGTCCGCGAATCCCGTCGCGGCGAAGATTCTTTACGCGCGAGACGGCTCGTGGATTTACATCATTGCCGATAAGCCTGGCGGCCTATTGCACGCGATCGCGCACACGGAAGCGGGCGCCGCCGATCTCGGGGCTTTGGGGAGCTCCGGCGAAACGGCGACGCTGCTGGTGCATCCGCGCGAGCGCATCCGGTCGATCACTTTGCAGCGCGCCGGCACGGACGTCGCGTCGGCGACACTAGCGTATTAAGCGGCGTAGCCTAGCGGCTTAAGGGGTCGCTTGAGGCCCTGGCTTCGCGCCGTCTTTAACAACAAGCACGTCGCGCATCCCGTCGCTGTAGTGGAAAGCGCAGCCAATCAAGTAGGTACCGGCCTTCACCAGCGTAACGGTCACGGACTTGCCGGGGCTAATCGGCCCGCTCGCATAGCCAACTGCGAGTTTGCCGTCACCTTTCGCCGGTACCGAGAGCTTCGGATTCGGCGGAAAGACGGCGGGCGGTCCGGAGATTGCTTTGACCACATTGAGAGTGTGCGTGATGCTTTTGGATAGGTTGCGAATCGTAATCTTCGTTCCCGGGGGGAACGCGAGCGACTGCGAGCGTTGCGTTTGCGTGAATCCGCCTAGCGTCGCCTTCCATACCTTCGACTTGATCGATCCGACGCCCTCGAAGGGGAGCTCTTCGCCGATGGTGTCTTTCGGAACGGTAGCGGTCATCGCCAAATCCGAATCAACCGCGGGCAGCGAGTACGTGGCGCCACTCATTTGCGCGGTGTTGCCCGCGCCGACGTTGCCCGCTCCGCACGCAGCGATCGCCAAAGCGACAAACGTAACAGCGACGGCGCTGAATTTCTTCGACATGAATCCTCCGACAGTGTGTGTTTTGCCGGACTCTACCGGTTCGAAATGAATAAAGTGTAAAACGCGAGAGCAAACTTCTTCAGGTCGGAGCCAGCGGGACCAAGACGAGACCGCCCGCGGACTCGGCGATCAGGGCCGCCGCGATTCGCAGATGCGAGACTGCGAGCAACTGCAGCGACGATCTTGGCTGACCGCACAGAGAGGGAAACATCGGATGCCGGGTCTGTGTCGCCGAAAACTCAATGGGCGACGACCGTTTGCGTCGCCGTCAAAGCGATGG
>JBARKF010000277.1:0-34827 GCA_049800655.1 Candidatus Cybelea sp. | reverse complement strand
CCATCACGCTGCGCAACTCGGCGGCACCAAGCTTTGCCGCGCACCCCGCGCAGCTGGAAAGTTCGGTGAGGCGGATGCTCGTAACGTCCATCGAAGCATTATTCGATGGCAAGGCAGCTGCTATTCCTTCCCGGGCCGGTGACCGTCGCGGCGGCCGTGCTCGAAGCGCAGGCGCGCCCGATGATCAACCACCGCGGTGAGGCCTTCGCCAAGCTTCAACGACGCATCAGCGACGCGCTGCGTCCCATCTTCGGCACTTCCGGCGACGTCGTATTGCTCGGCAGCTCCGGCACGGGAGCGATGGAGAGCGTGCTGACGAACTGCTTCTCGCCCGGCGAGCGGCTACTTTCGTGTGCGGTCGGTGCGTTCGGAAAACGGTTTGCCGCCATCGGGCGGCGCTATGGATGCGAGGTCGAGGAGCTCGAAACGCCGACCGGGGATGCGCTCGATCCCCAAACGCTCGCGGAACGCCTTGAACGCGATGCAACGCGGCAGATCGCCGGCGTTCTGCTAACGCAGAACGAAACGTCAACGGGCGTCGCCTGCGACATGGCCGCACTCGCGCCGATCTTGCGCCGCCACGGCGCCGTCACGCTCGTCGACTCGATCAGCGGGCTCGGTGCGTCGGAGTTTCGGATGGACGAGTGGGGCTACGACGCGGTCGTGACGGCTTCGCAGAAAGCGCTTGCCGCGCCGCCCGGCGTCGCGATGGTTGCGATGAGCGCCCGCGCCTGGGCGCGCACGTCGGGCGCGCAGGCGCCGCGCTTCTACTTCGATCTTCATACGGCAAGGAGCTGCGCCAACGATGGGCAGACGCCGTGGACGCCGCCGATCTCGATTCTCTATGCACTCGACGTCGCGCTCGAACGCTATCACGGTGGCGGGGCCGACGCCGCATATCGCCGCCACGCGCGCTTTGCCGCGCTGGTGCGCGGCGCCCTGACGCGGCTCGGCTTCACCTTGGTTTCGCATCCCGGCGCGCACTCGCCGACCGTCGTAGCCGCCTATCCGCCTGCGGGCATCGAGCCAAAACAGCTGCTGCGCGCGCTACGCGAGAAACACGGGGTCGTGCTCGCCGGCGGTCAAGGCGAGCTCGCCGGTAAGATCGTACGGTTTGGAACCATGGGCGAAATCGTCGAAGCGGAGCTCCTTGGCGCGATCGAAGCGATAGCGCTCGAGCTGCAAGTTACAAGTGGTGCCGCGTGAAGTACGGCATCACGAACGGCCGCGCAAACCACGGGATCGTCGAGAGAATCGCATCGTCGAGGGGAGCATCGTAGACGACCAGATCGGGCGCCAGACGCGACTGGTGCAGACCGTCGCGGATGTCGGGCGAGAGCGGAAAGAAGAGCGCGACAAAGAGCACGAGCCATAAGAGGATGGCGCCTTTGGCGAAACCAATGAGCGCGCCCCCGAGCGAGTTGCCGAGCCCCAGCAGCGGAAGTCGTGCAACCTTGCCGAGCAGCTGCGCTACAAATAGGAGCACCACATAGGTCAACAGCCCCGTACCGAACATCCCGACGACGTGTGCTGACCCTGGTCCGAGGCCGGTAATTCGCTCGATTTGTGGGTCGAGGCTGCCGTTGTAAAACCAGGGAGTTACGAGGGCTGCGGTAACGGCAACCGCGCCGCCGAGTTCCGAAACGAAGCCGCGTGAGTAGCCTTTCAGGATTGCGATGCCCACCACGACCACGATGACGATGTCGGGCCAGGCCACGCCGGCAATCACGTTCGAATCGCCGCTCCGAACTTCTCGCGCAACGCTTCGAGCACGCGCGCGACGGCGGCGTCGGCTTCTTCGTCGGTGATGGTCGTATCGAAACGCTGCAACGTCATCCGCACCGCCAAGCTCTTGCGGTCGTGCGCCACCTGCGATCCACGATACTCGTCGAAGACGCGCACGGCCGTGCAGATCGAACCGAGCGTGTCGGCGATCGCCGTTTCGAGTTTGCGCGCCGGAAGGCTCGTGTCGACAACCAACGCAAGGTCGCGATAGGTCGAAGGAAACCGCGACGGTGGTCGATACTGCGGCGTCGCGTAGGGCGGCAATGCGCCGGTATCGAGCATGCAGAGGTAGACGTTCTGTTTGAGTCCGGCAGCGCGTGCGGCACGCGGATCGATGCAGCCGACGGTGCCGAGAACGCGTCCATCGAGTGCGATCGTACCCGTCTTACCTGGGTGAAAGCCCGGCTGCGTTCCGGGCGAGATTTCCGGGTCGCGACCGGTTACGGCGCGTAGCAGCGCTTCGCAGTCGCCTTTGATACGCAGAAACGACGAATCGCGCCACGCTGCTTGGTTCGTTCGATCGGTCGAAAAACCGAACGCTGCCACGGTTTGCTCCGTGATGCGTTCTCCATCCCGGCGAAAGACGTCGCCGATCTCGAACACGCGCGCCGGCATACCGGCCTTTGCCAAATATTCCATCAATCCGGGCACGAGCGAGTCGCGCAGAAAACGGTGCTCCTCGGAGAGCGGATTACGTACCTCGACAGACGCTGCGCCGCCGGCAGCCCGAAGTGAGTGCGTCACGACCTCGCGATAACCCAAGCCCGCCAGCGCGCGAGCGAGCGCATTCTCTAAATCGAACGACGCACTGGAAATTTCGTGCGCCGGCACCGATGGCACGATGGGGGCGATGCGATCGTACCCCTCGATCCGTGCCACCTCTTCGACCAGATCCGCGGGGATCGTGAGATCGCGCCGCCAGGGAGGCGGTGTCACGTCGAAGTTGCCAAGGCCGTCCGCCACCACCGCGCAGCCCAGCGCGCCCAGATGGGATGCAATTCGTTCCGGCGCAATCGTCAAGCCTAACAATCGCTCTACCTCGCCGGCGCGTAGCGCAATCGGTTGCGCGGGCACGATCGGTGCACCAAAGACTTGCGGCCGGTAGGCGGTCGCGCCGAGATCGCAAAGCAACTGCGCCGCGCGCGCCGCACCGAGATCGGTAAGCGCGGGTGCGAGCGACTTTTCGTGTCGCGATGAGGCCTCGCTGCGCAAGCCGAGCGCGCCGCTCATCCGTCGTACGCGCGGGCCGCTGAAGTTCGCCGCTTCGAGCACGATCGAAGTCGTCATAGACGTTACTTCGCTGCTCGCTCCACCCATCAGTCCGGCGAGGCCGAGCGCCCGCTCGTCGTCGGCGATAACGAGTGCTTGCGGCGAGAGCGTTCGCTCCACGCCGTCGAGCGTCACGATTCGCTCGCCTTCGCGTGCATCGCGCACGATCAGTCGTCCTCCCGCGATCTCGCTCGCGTCGTAGAAATGCAGCGGTTGTCCGATTTCCAGCATGACGTAGTTCGAAACATCGACGAGATTGTTGATCGGACGCTGCCCCGCGAGCGCTAGGCGAATGCGCATCCACGCGGGAGCCGGAACGACACGCAGATCGTCGAAATGCTGCGCGACGAAACGAGTGCAGTCGGGAGATTCGATCGCGACGCTGAGCGCTACGCCGGACTTCTCGCCCGGATTCGCCAGCGGCGGCAAGTGCAACGTGCGATCGTACGATGCGGCGAGCTCGCGCGCGAGCCCCAGTATCGACATCGAGTCGGGGCGGTTGGCGGTAATCTCGACATCGAGCACGTCGGTGTCGAGTCCATAGAGTTCGACGACGTCGATGCCCGGCGCGGTTGCCGGCTCGAGTTGCATGATGCCGTCTTCAAACCAATCGCCTGGTAACGCCAACTCCTCCGCCGATATCATCATGCCCTGCGACGCGACGCCGCGCATCGTGCGCGCCTCGATCGTGAGCGTGGGAAGGCGTGCGCCGATCGTAGCAACGGCAATTGTTTGACCCTCGGCGACGTTGGTTGCGGCGGTGGCAATCGTAAGCGGCGCATCGCGGGCGACGTCGACTTGCGCTACCAACAGCCGATCGGCGTTGGGATGCTTGCCAAGCGCGACGATCTTGCCGGTGACCACACCCGAGATCTTCGGTCGCTGTTCCACCCCTGCCACCGGAAAACCGAGCATCGCCAAACGATCGGCGATCGCTTCAACGTCGTTGGGGAGCGCGACGAACTCGCGAAGCCAACTTATGGGAACCAGCACTTTAGCTCAACTGCGCTAAGAAGTCGGGATCGCTCTCGATGAAGCGGCGAATGTCGTCAACTTCATAGCGAGCAAGACCAAGGCGCTCGATGCCAAAGCCGAATGCCCAACCGGAGAAGCGGTCGGGATCGTACCCCACTTCGCGCAGCACGTTCGGGTGCACCATTCCGGCTCCGCCAAGCTCGATCCAGCCCGATCCGCCGCACATGTTGCAGCGAACGCTTTTACCTTTACATTTAGGACAGGTGGTGTCGACTTCGGCGCTGGGCTCGGTGAACGGAAAATACGATGGACGAAAACGCACGCTCTGATCGGCGCCGAAGAGCTCGCGGCAGAGCCCGGTAAGCATCCCCTTCAAATGGCCGAAGTTGATGCCCTCGGCGACGAGCAATCCTTCAATCTGATGAAACTGAAAGAGATGGCGCGCGTCAACGGCGTCGCGACGAAAGCACTTCCCGGGTGCGATGATCGCGATCGGCGGTTGATGGCGCTGCATCGTTCGAATCTGCATCGGCGATGTGTGCGGCCGAAGCAACAGCGAGTCGCTCAGCCAAAACGAATCGAAGTTTTCGCGAGCCGGGTGGTCGCTCGGGATGTTCAGTGCGTCGAAATTATAGTAATCGGGTTCGGCTTCCGGGCCGACGACTACGGCAAAGCCGTGTCGCGTGAAATACGCGCAGCTCTCGGTGATGATGCGTCGCACGGGATGGATCGAGCCCACGTCGGGTGCAATCGATGGAAACGTAACGTCGATCGAGGCGGCGAGCTCCGATTCGAAGGTGCGCGAGGCGAGCTCCGCTTGCCGCTCTTCGAGTCGCCTCTCCATGACGGCGACTGCGTCGTTGATCGCCTTGCCGGCGTCGGGACGCGCCGCGGGCGGCAGCCTCCCAATCGTGCGCCGGACTTTCGTCACCTCGCCCTGGCGTCCTAAATAGCTAACGCGCACGCTCTCGAGCGCCTGCTCGTCATTCGCGCGTTCGGTCTCGGTTACAAATTGTTCTTGCAACTCGCGAAGTTGCTCGGCTAGTTCGGTCATCGCTCTTCCAAAGCAAAGCGCCCGGTTCGTTCTACGTTACCGGGCGCCTCCAAAACCGGCGCTAACTTCGCCGCGGGGCCTGAAAAACTCCGATGTTTAGCTCGGAGCCGGCGCCGCGTGCAGCCTTCGATACGCTAGGTATGCGTCAATCGAACCCGTTTGGGCAAAAAGCTTCCAGAAGAGATAGGACGTTGCCATGCGCTTGCAGTCTCCTTCTGACCGTCGGCTCCGAGGCGGCCCGCGTCGACTGAGTATACCATGCGACTTTTAACACCGGTAGTCTTGACTTTTTAGCCTCAGACCACTCTCTTGACAAGGCCCGAACGCATCGCCTCATAGAGCGCGATCGAGCCGGCGACGCCCGCGCTGAGGCTCTCCGCTTCGCCGGCCATCGGGATAGCTAGCATGCGCTCGCAGAGGCCCTCCCAGGCCCCCAAGCCACGGCGTTCGTTGCCCACGACGAGTGCGACCCGCTCTTCCCATCGCTCGTCGGCTAACGAGGTGCCCGCGGCCGTTAATCCGAGGAAGTGAAGGCGTTGCGACGCGGCTGCTTGCGCAAGCTCATCCGGGCTCGCGACGCTTAGTCCGAGTCGAAATACGGCTCCCATCGAACCTCTCACCACCTTCGGATGATACGGGTCGACCCCGAGACGGCCGAAAACGACGCCGCCGCAGCCGAACGCGTCGGCGGAGCGCAGAAGCGTCCCGGCATTTGCGGGATCGTTGACGTCGGCGAGTATCAAGATCGTGCCTCCCCGCTGCAGAAGTTCTTCGAGGTCGATCAGCCGAATCGGCGCGACCGCGACCATCCCGCTGGGTGTAGTGACGTCGGAAATCCGCGCCGCGACGGCCGCCTCGATGATAAACGTTGGGATGCCTTCGGTGTCGAGCTCGCGCACCAGCGGGGTTGCATCGTAGAGGGCTTGCGTCGCGTAGAGCTCGTCGATTGGAAAATTTGCTGCGCGCGCCTCGCGCAGCAGGGTCGTACCTTCAAATGCAAAGCTCCGCCTTTCACGACGTCCCTTGACCGATCGCAGCGACCGCACGGCAGGCAGCCGTTCGGCGCGACTTCCTAGCGGCGTTGCCATTTACGCGTAACCCATGCGCGCACGCCGATCACGATCAATCCGGCGAAGATGGCCGCGAGTGCAATGGCGATCTTGTCGTTGAAGTGATGCGGAACGAGCGTCAGGACGAACAGGTAGACGGCAGCTGCGAAGACGACCAGAAAGAACGCTAGCCAGCCGATCTCGGCGGAGATGGACGACGGTGGTTGAGCCACCCATCAATGCTACGAGGCTCGATGCAATCGTTCCGCCAAACTCGCATCATGGAGCAGCCGCCCCAGGTTCTCGCTTCAAGCCGTCGCTTCGAGGGACGCGTTTTCCAGGTTCGCGTCGACCACGTTCGCCATGCCGACGGAGGCGAACAGCGCATCGACGTGGTCGAGCATGGCGCCTCCCTTGCGATCGTGGCGACGCCGGCGCGCGACGAGGTCGTTCTGGTGCGCCAATACCGGCATCCCACCCGCTCTTGGCTTTGGGAGGTCCCGGCGGGAACTGCCGAACCGGGCGAAGTGCCGATCGATGGCGCAAAGCGCGAGCTTCGCGAAGAGACCGGTTACGTTGCCGGCCGGATCCGCCCGATCGGTGCGGTCTGGACGACGCCCGGTTTCTGCTCGGAGGTCATGCACTTTTATCACGCCGACCAGCTCGTTGCCGGTGAGACGGCGTTCGACGACGACGAACGAATTGAAGTCGCAACCTTTACTTTCCAGGCGGCATGGCGCCTGGTCGCTGCCGGAGTTGCCGACGCGAAAACCGTGCTTGCCCTGTACTGGCTGCAGGGCGGAAAAGATGAAATTGGAAGTGACTTTGGTCGATATGTACTATAGGTAGGCCCTGAGCTTGCCGAAGTGTGGTGCCACAAGGGTTCCCGTTGCTACCCAGGCGTGGCGGTTTCGGTCTTGGAGGTTCAAGTGGAAATACCAAGCGACATTGATGCCGTTCTCAAACGATTGCTGGAGCGCAATCGCGATGGCGGAGAACAAACGGTTCTCGCACCCGAAGATGAGGCGTATTTGAGCTCGCTGATCGCTTCGGTTCGATTGGGACGCCGAGCCGTCTTGATTGTCGAGGACGCCGACGAACATCTTCGCTACATGTTCAGCAACGCGACCCGCGCAGAGGCGGTGACGATGCTGGGCAAAGTAGTTGAAGCGACGGGCCGTCGTCTCGCCGACGGCGACGACTAGTGGCGACCCGACACTCTAGGCGATCAACACGATGCCGTCGATCTTCCCGTCCGGCGTGACTTGGAACTTGTAGTGGTACGACGCGCGCGGGTAACTGACGAGAAACTCGTAAAGAATATCGCCGTCTGACAACGTCCTGCTGGAAAGGGGCACGATCGTTTGAAGCCGTCCTAGCGACGCGAGGTTTTCGCGCGCAACCAACTCGTCGGTCAGATACGAACTGAATGCCGGCGTGAGCTCCGAACGGTCAACCTCGCGGGAAGCCAGCCTCCCAAGCCATTCCTTCGCTCGGGTAACGACCGCGTTGTCCAACTGGGCACTGGCCGGCGGTACCAAGACGTCGAGAACGCGGCCGCCGACCGTCTCGGGGGTCG
This sequence comes from Candidatus Cybelea sp., assembly GCA_049800655.1. GTDB lineage: Bacteria > Vulcanimicrobiota > Vulcanimicrobiia > Vulcanimicrobiales > Vulcanimicrobiaceae > Cybelea. The sequence goes on along the minus strand of JBARKF010000277.1, from coordinate 27,116 downwards.
TCGTGCCGCCGTGGAGCGAATCCGCATTGGAGAAGACGATCACGGCGACGTGGTTGTCCGGAAGCAGCGCATTCATTGCGCGGTAGCCGGAGATCTCGCCATTCGACCACACGAAGTCTTTGCCACCGCGGCGGTCGACGACCCATCCCATGCCGTAGTGCGTCGCGCCTTCGCTGCCGCTTGGCGTAAAGATCGTTCGCACGGCGTCGACGCGAAGTAAGACCGGCATCTCAACATCCCATTTTGCGAGATCGTCGATCGTCGTGACGAGGCCGGCGTCACCGGCTAGCCACGCGGGGTCCCAGGTCGCCGCGGTTCTGAAGCTGTTGTTCGCTCGCGTGTAGCCGGTTGCATGCGACGGCGAGATGCCGTTGTCGCCGGCGAGGAACGTGTGGTTCATTACGAGCGGGATGAAGATGTGTTGCTCGAGATAATCGGAGAGCGGCACGCCGCTCGCGCGCTCGACGATGACGCCGGCCAGCAGATAGTTGAGTGGGTTCTCCGCGTAGGCCGATCCCGGCGGCGCGAGCGGCTTCATTTTATCGACCGCCGCGAAAACGTCGGCGAGCTTGACCGAACGGGTCGGGTCGGTCGAGAGCCCGGGCGCTGCCGTATAGTTGGGGAGACCGGACGTCTGCGTTAGGAGCTGGGCGACGGTAACATTTGCGGCCAGCTTAAACTCCGGCACGTACTTGGAAACGGGATCGTCGAGCTTCAGCTTCCCGTCCTGCACGAGCAGGAGGATCGCGGCGGCGGTAAACTCTTTGGTAAGACCGCCGACGTAAAACTCCGTCCCGGACGTCATCGCTGCATGCCGCGGGCCGGTCGTCGCGAAACCGAACCCTCGCGCGTAGACGAGGCGCCCGTCCTGGACGACGCCGATTGCCAGTCCGGGGGTTCGCCCGTCGTGGATTTGTTCGCGAGCGATCTGATCGATCCGATCGGCCAGCCCCGGACTCAGGGACGGCGCCACCTGGCCCCATGCCGCCAAAGGCGGAATGAGCGCAAATAGACCGGCGACTAGAGCCGTCGCAAAGACAGCACCCGGGGGTCTCATGACGCGACGATTATATACCCTGCGGTCGCCGGCCGCTAGCCGGGCGGTCGCGCTGCGCGCAAGATTGAATTATTTCTGAGCGGCTTGTCTCGCTAGGTTGAGCAACGTCCCGAACGCCTTTTGGTCGGAGACCGCCAAGTCCGCAAGGGCCTTGCGGTTGAGGCTCACCCCGGACTTCTTGAGGCCATGCATGAAGACCGAGTAGGAAATCCCTTCCCGCCGGACGGCGGCGTTGATGCGGCTGATCCAGAGCGAACGAAAATCGCGCTTGCGGACGCGCCGGTCGCGAAACGCATATGCCATCGACTTCAAGAGCGCTTCGTTTGCTACGCGATAGTTGCGGCGGCGAGCAGCTCGGAAGCCCTTGACGAGCTTCATGACTTTGCGCCGATGTTTTAGACCGTGTACGCCACGTTTGATGCGTGCCATCTCGGAGCTCCTTTACACCAGGTAGGGAATCGTCGGCGCCAGCCGCTTGAGATCGCCCTTGAACGTGGGCTGATCTTTGCGGAACTTGCGCTTACGTTTACGCGACTTCTTGCTGAGGATGTGACCGCAGCCGTCGAATTGATGGCGGTGCGTCACTTTACCGGTCGCGCTCACTTTGACGCGCTTCGCGGTTCCCCGATGGGTTCGAATTTTAGGCACTGGTTCGCTCCTTCACTGGCACTGAAAACTTCGGCGGACCGGTCGGCACCGCACGCGGCGCCAAAATCATGAACATGTTCTTTCCTTCGAGACGCGCTTCACGTTCGACCATCGCAAGCGGCGCCATATCCTCGGCCATCCGGTCGAGCAGCCGGCGCCCGAATGACGTGTACGTGATCTCTCGCCCGCGAAACATGATCGTCACCTTGATCTTGCTACCGTCGAGGAGGAGCCGTTCGGCCATGCGTGCTTTGGTCTCGTAGTCGTGTGTCTCGATCTTCGGCCGCAGCTTCACTTCCTTTAACTCGAAGTGGCGCTGCTTCTTACGCGCATCCTTGTCTTTTTTCGACTGCTCGTACTTCAATCGTCCGTAATCGGCGATCTTGCAGACCGGGGGTTGAGCATTCGGTGATACCTCGATCAAATCGAGCCCGGCAGTTCGCGCACGCGCGAGCGCGTCTTCGGTCTGCAGGATCCCAAGCTGGTGACCGTTTTCGTCGATCACCCGGACCGTCCGAATGCGAATCTGGTCGTTAACGCGCAGAAGTTTTGCTATGTGTTCTTCTCCAAATAAAAAAAGGCGTTGCCGGGGCAACCCCACCATGGAACCCGCCGAGGGTCCTTCAAGTGAAGACCGGATCGCCCGAGGGCATCCGGTGAGCGGGACGACCCGCTGCTTCGGCCCGCCCACCATATCACGCCCCGCCGGGGGAGTGTCAAGACCGGTTCATGCTAGCAGCCAGCGCGTCCCCGAACCGCTCGAGGAAGTAGCCGATGGCGTCGTCGTCGATCACGAGCGGCGGTGCAATACGCAGGACGTCGTGGTGCGTATCCTTTGCGGCGACCCCGCGTTCGAGAAGCGCCTCCGACAGCCGCCGCGCCGGTATGGTAAGCGCGATGCCGATCAGCAGGCCGCGCCCGCGCACTTCGGCGATCAACGGCGAAGCGAGCGCCCGCAGCTCGCGAACGATCGTCGCGCCGGCGCGACGTGCGCGAACGGGAAGGTCCTCGGAAACGATCGCGTCGAGGGCCGCCTCGCCAACGGCACAAGCGAGCGGGTTACCGCCGAAGGTGCTGCCGTGATCGCCGGGTTGAAAGAGCGCCATGAACTCGTCGTTGGCAAGCGCTGCCGAAACGGGATAGAAGCCGCCGCCGAGCGCCTTCCCCACGACCAAAATGTCGGGTTTAACCTGCTCGTGCTCGTACGCAAACATGTCGCCGGTGCGGCCAAAGCCGGTCTGCACTTCATCGGCGATAAAGAGCACGTGGTGCTCGTTGCAGAGCGCGCGAACGCGCCGCAGGTAACCGTCGGGAGGAACGTTGACGCCGCCCTCACCCTGAATCGGCTCGATCAGCACGGCGCAGGTGTTTGCCGAGATGGCGCGTTCGAGCGCGGCTGCATCGCCGAACGGTATTGCGACGAAGCCCGGCACGAACGGACCAAAACCCGCGCGATACTCCGGCGTCGTGCTTGCGCTCACCGCCGCGAGCGTACGCCCGTGGAAGTTATTCGAGAAGACGACGATCTCGGCGCGATCTTCCGGAATGCCCTTTACCGCGTAGCCCCACCGCCGCGCGAGCTTGATCGCCGTTTCGACCGCCTCGACGCCGGTATTCATCGGTACTGCTTTGTCGTACCCGGCAACGCGCGTCAGCCTCTCGAGAAAGCCCGGCAAGCGATCGTTGCGCAAGGCGCGTGACGTCAAGGTCACACGTGCGGCCTGCTCGACCAGCGCAGCGTAGACGCGCGGATGGCAATGCCCGAGGTTCAGCGCGGAGTACGCGCTGATGCAGTCCAGGTAACGCTTGCCGTTTACGTCCCACAGCCAAACGCCCGAGGCGCGTTCGACGACGAGGTCGAGCGGGGCATAGTTACGAGCGCCGTAGCGCTCCTCGGCGGCGATGAACTGCCGCTCCCGGTCGGAGAGGAGATACACCCGCCCGCTCTTAAGGACTTTTTCTTGGCTACCTCTTTTGCCCGTCTCGGGCGGCTTATCGCCCGCGATCATCCTGGCGTCGGCGAACGCGGACGGACGCTTGCGTTCGTTCATCCCACTCGCCCAGCGCGGGCGTTCGTCTTGATCCACGGCATGAGTGCGAGCCCTGCGCAGTTCGAGCGCGTCGCGCAAGATCTCTTCGCGCGCGGGCACAACGTATTAGTGCCGCGTCTACCGCGGCACGGCCACGCCGACCCACTTTCGACGGCGCTCGCACGGTTACGCTCCGACGACCTGTACGAAGCCGTTTCCGACTACGTCGCAATCGCGGGTGAGTTGGGAGATCGGGTTACGGTTGCCGGGTTCTCGCTCGGGGGGCTGCTGACGGCGTGGATTGCGCAGCACTATGCGATCGAGCGCGCCGTACCCATCGCGCCGTTTTTCGGCGTTTCTTTGATACCGAATCGTCTGATGGAAACGCTTGCGGAGTGGTTGCTGCGCGTGCCGAATCGCTTTCATTGGTGGAACCCGATTCTGCGCGAGCGGGGCGCATCGGTTACCGGTTATCCGCGCTACGCAACGCACGCAATCGCCCACTCATATCGCATCGCGCGTTCGCTGCTTCAGGAAGCGCAAACGAACCAGCCGCTCGCAGAGCGCGTCACAATCGTCGCCAACGCCGCCGAAGTCGCCGTCAACAATTACGCGATTCGCAAGCTCTACAAGAGCTGGCGTCGTCTGCGTCCCGGATCGGTGGAGATGACGCGAATCACCGGGTTGCCGCTCTCGCACGACATCGTCTCGCCGCTACGGCCGTGGGGGCTCGCCGATCGCGCGCATCCTCACCTGCTGCGCGCGATCGATCCGGTTGTCGACGTTTCTTAAATTTGATTGTAGCTTCTGAGTTTCGGCCAGACCGTTGCCAGCGGCGCGGTAATTCCCTCGCAGATCGAAATCGGGAAGCCGTTCTCGAACGGCCGTCCCCATGGATTAGAGAACCGCGCGACCACGCGGTGAACCCGGAAAAGGCGCGCGTCGCGATCGCAGTCGCCGTGCACGTCGATCAGCACGTTGCCGCTGTATCCGCGCGTTCCCCAAACCCAGTATTGGTTATGTCCGGAAAGCACGGGCGGCAGTCCGTACTCGCTGCCAAAGAAATCGATCGCGGCGGCTTCGCCGTAATTACTAGCGAGAATCGCGGCCTGCGCGCGCTGGGCCGGCGGTAGCGCGCGATAGATCCGGGCGACGACCGCGGCTAGCTCGCGCCAGCCGTGCATGTCGGCCCAATCCGGCGGCAAGTTCCCGATACCCATCTGGTCGGTGCGAGCGAGGTTGACTTCGCGCTCCAACTTGCTCTGTGCGATGCGATCGTACGCCGACATCGTGCTCTCGGGAAGCACCGGCACGAGCAGGGGGACCAGCAGGATGCCCGCGACAAGGGTGTACGCGGCGAGTGCGGGCCGCCAGAAGAAGCGGCGCCCGCGCGTCCATGCTTCGATCGTTACGGCACCGGCGGCGATCGGTATCGGGTAGACGTTGCCGGGATAGTAATCCTTGCCGTGCAGCGCAACCATGAGGCCGATCAACATCAGATACCCGATGCCCAAGAAACGCGCGTCGCGACGCCGCAGCAGCGTGATAAGCCCGATCAGCCAAACCGGCGCGAGCAGCGGGTGGGTCACCAGCAGTTGCGTCACAACGTACTGCAGTGGCGAGAGCAACGCATTCTTATGCTCGTCGACATCGCGCAGCAGCGTCCACATTGGATAGCCGTGCACCGCCTGCCAAAGGAAGTTCGGCAATGCGATAACCGCCGCGGTCAGGACGCCGCCGGCGAACCAAGGCGTCGCCAGGGCGCGCCGCTGGGGAACGAGCAGCAACCCTGCGACGATCGCGACCGCAAAAAATAGCGCGCTGTACTTGCTCTCCAGCGCGACGCCGGTGATCGCTCCGACGGCGAGCCACCAACGTGGATCGGCGCCCTTCACGATCCGCAAGACGTAGAGTGCGATAAGCGGCCAGAGCCAAAGCCCGACGGTGTCGGTGGTGATCTTGCCGCCGAAGTCCATCAACGCCGGCGTCACCGCCGCGACGAGTCCGGCGAAGATCTCGGCGAAGGCCCCGCCGCCGAGTTCGGCCGCCAACGCACAGGTCGTATAAACCGAGGCGGCGGCAAAGAACGCGGGAATCGCGCGGAGTAAGAAGAGCGAATGTCCGAAGATCTGCGAGCCGGCGGCCAGGAGCGGCACGATCGGGGGCTGGTCGACGTATCCCCACGCCGGGCGGAAGCCGCAAATTACAAAGTAGAGCTCGTCTCGAGAGAAACCGTAGTGAGGGTTCGCAACGAGGTGAACGACGAACGTCACCAACGCGGCCGCCGCCGGGATAGCACGGAGCCACGGCGTAGTCTTTGGGCGCGTACGACGGCCTTGATCCAGCATCATGACAAAGAGTGGGGTGTGCCGCTCCACGATGATTCTTCCCTTTTCGAGCTGCTAACACACGAAGGAGCGCAAGCCGGCTTCGTCGCGCGCGCGAAGATCGGAATCGGCGGTTGAGAACGTCCGCGAGTAGCTCGCCCGCGCGTTCCTACGCCGAGGCGATCGATCGAGCGAAAGCGTTCATGGCGTGCGACGGAGCGAACGTTCTGCCGCAAGCGCGCACGATATTGCTCGAGCGCGCAGCGGCGACGCCGCTCGCCGTGGTGCTCTTTCACGGCCTTACGAATAGCCCGGCGCAGTACGCACAGCTCGCGCCCGAGCTCTACGATCGCGGCGTCAACGTTTTTGTGCCGCGCTTGCCCGACCATGGCTTTCGCGACCGAATGACGACCGCGCTCGCCGCGCTTACTGCGGAAACCCTGATCGCCTCGGCGGCGGAAGCGGTCGATCTCGCCTGCGGTCTCGGAGAGCGAGTTGGTGTTTTAGGAATCTCGATGGGAGGCCTGTTGGCGGCGTACGCTGCGCAGTTTCGCGACGTGGCCGTGGCGGTGCCCGTTGCGCCGAGCTTCGCGCTTTTGCATCTGCCGTATCCGGTCAGCCGCGCCGTCGCCGCGATCGGGCGCCGGCTGCCGAACCGCTTTCTCTGGTGGGACCCGCGCGAGGGCGCGAGCAAGCCTCCCATTACCGCCTATCCGCGCTTCCCGACGCACGCTCTGATGCAAACGCTGCGCATCGGCGACGCAGTCTGTGCCGCGTCGCGCAAGCAGCCTCCGCTCGCCGATCGGATCGTTGCCGTCGTCAACCCAAGGGATCCGGCGGTGAACAACGCCGTCACACGGAACGTTGCGGCCGCGTGGTCGTCGCGGAAGGAGCACGTCGCCGAGTACATTGAGCTAACGGATCTTCCGCTCAATCACGACATCATCGACCCGCAGCAGGCATTAGCGCGCACCGATCTTGTCTATCCGAGACTTTTCGACGCGCTAGGGATCGAGAGCTAACAGATGCAGCTTCGTTTTCTTGCGATCGTGCTGGCGCCGTTGCTGCTTGCGACGGTGGCCACTTCGCCGAGCGCCACGATTCTTCCCGATGGCACCTACGCGTACGCGACGACGATCGGCGGCCGAAGCGTTGGGAGCAGTACTATCGTCGTTCGTCGCGAGAGCGCCGCGATCGTGATTGGCGAAAGTGCGTCGCTAGCCGGGATTACGTTGATCTCTCAGCGCAAGCTTGAAGAATCGACCTTAGCGACGCTATCGTACACGGTCGATGCGGGCGGTAAGCACGCCGTCGTTACGGTGCTTGGAAACGATGCAACGGTAACGCAAGGCACGGCTCGTGCGAAGATCGCGGCTTTGCCCGGCGCGCCGTTCGTGGTGAGCGACAACATGGTGGCGGGCTGGGCGCAGGTGCCGGCGACGCTCCATGCGAGCGGGGAAAAGCTGCTCACGCTCGCATGCCTCTGCGGGGGGTTCATTGCGGTGCCGATCAGCGTCGTCGAAAGCCGAGCTGGATTCGTGAGCCTTCGCGATGCGAACGGACTCGATGTGCGGCTGACGTTCGATCCACAGACCTACGTGCTGCAGCGCCTCGACGTACCATCGCAGCAAGCCGAAGTCGTGCTGCAATCGCACGATGCGAGCGTTTCAGCCTTGCCCCAACCCGTGGCGGCGACGCCCATGCCGTTGCCTCCGGCACACTATGACGCGCGCGACGTGTCGATTCGCGCGAGCGACGGCGTAGTGCTGGCCGGCACGCTCACCGTCCCGAAGAGTGCGGCCGGCCCGTTGTCCGGCTTTGTCTTCATCCACGGCAGCGGCTGCATCGATCGCGACGAAACGATCGGTCCGAACAAGGTTTTTGAACAGCTCGCCAACGTACTCTCCAACGCCGGCTACGCCGTCTTGCGCTACGACAAACGGTCGTGCGGCAAGAGCGGCGGCAGCTTCGCAACGCGCGACCGGTTAATCGCCGACGCGCGCGACGTCATCGCGTACCTGCGCGCGCAAGCAAACATCGATCCCAATGCCATCTTCGTGCTGGGCCACAGCGAAGGCGCCGAGCTCGCGCCGAGCATCGCGATCGCCGACGGCCGTCTCCGCGGTATCGTCTTACTCGCACCGCCCGCGCTTCCGCTCGAGCAGATTCTCACGCAGCAACTGCTTCGCAACACTCCGGCCGCCGATCGCACGGTCCAAGCGCAAAAAGTTCAGAGCGATCTGGCCGCAATTGCCGCGGGAAAGAAGCAGGGGGCGTACAACGCCTGGCTGCGCAGTTCGTTTGGCATCGATCCGGCCAAGCTGATCGCGCAGGTTCCCTGCCCGATTCTCATCGTTCAAGGAACGAAGGACATTCAGGTACTGGCCGCCGACACGCCGCGGCTCGTCGAGGCGGCGCGCGCCGCGAATCGTAAGCTGACGGTCGTCATGCTGCCCGATGACGACCACCTCTTCATCAAACTCGACGCGAGCGAGTCGTCGACGGGGGGCGAGTACTTTACGCCGTCATATCTCGACCCCGCGCTCTTCACCGCAATCGAGAGCTGGCTAAATGTAAAGACGTAGCTTCGGCCAGAGCTGCGCAATCGGCGTTCGAATTCCGGTACAGACCATAATTGGAATGTTCTGCTCGTACGAGATCACCCACGGCGGATCGGAGCGTGCCGCTTGACGCGAGGTGCGAAAGAGGTGGTCGGCGGCGCCGCAATCGCCATTGACGTCGACGATGACGTTGCCGCTGTAACCGTGCGTACCCCAGAGCCAGTAGTTGTTGTGGCGGGAGAGCGCCGGCGGTAAGTGATATTGCGGGCCGAAGAAATCGATCGCAGCGGCTTCGCCGTAGTTGCTTGCGACGATCGCGGCTTGCGCGCGCTCCTCGGGCGGGAGCGCGTCGTAGATCTGCGCGACGGTCGCGGCCAGCTCGGGCCAACCGTGCATATCGGCCCAATCTTCGGGGAGCAGCGATGTTCTATGACGCTCGGTCTGCATCACCGATCGCTTGATGTGCAGTGCATTGCCGACGAACGCGCCATAGCTCACCATCGCAGGCTCGGAGAGCACCGGCAACGAGAACGGAGCGAAGAAGAGCCCGGCCGCAACGACCGCCGCGACGATCGCGCCGCGAAGGGCCGGCATGCTTACCCAAGATTCGATCGCGACGCCGCCGGCGGCCATCACGATCGGATAAACGTCGGCGGGATAGTAGTGCTTCGCGTGGAGCGCGATCATTACCACGATCAAAATAACATAAGCGAATCCCAAAAAACGGGCAGTCGCGTTGCCGAAGAGCCAAATCAGTCCCACGATCCAAATCGGCGAGGCAAAGAGATTCGTCAGCAATAGCTGCTGGAAGAGAAAGAGCAACGGGCTTGGCACCAGGTTCTTGCCGCTCGCGCCGTTGCGCAGCAGCTCCCACATCGGAAAACCGTGCGACGCTTGCCAGAGAAAGTTCGGCAGCGCGATGACGGCCGCGACGGCGAGACCGGCGGCGAACCAGCGCGATGTCAGCACGCGGCGCTGCGGCGTCAGCGCCAATCCGGCGATCAACGCGAACGCGAAGAAGAGAGCGCTGTACTTGCTCTCGAGCGCCACGCCGATCGTCGCGCCGGCTGCGAGCCAAAAGCGCAAGTCGGCGCCTTTGACGATGCGCAGCACGTAGAGTGCCGCGAGCGGCCATAACCAGAGTCCGACCATATCCGGACCGACTTTGGCGCCGAAACTCTCCAAGACGCCGGCCGCGAGAAACGCAAGCGTCGCAAGCACCTGCGCGAAGATGCCGCCGCCAAGCTCGATGGCGAGCCGGCACGTGACGTAGGCGCCGGCCGCGGCAAAGATTGCCGGGATCGCGCGCAGGGCAAAGAGCGAGTGCCCGAAGAGTTGCGACCCCGCCGCGAGCAGCGGAACAACGGGCGGCTGATCGACGTAACCCCAGGCCGGATGAAAGCCGCAGATAATAAAATAAAGCTCGTCGCGGAAGAAACCGTAATGCGGATTCGCCGCCAAATGAATCGCCAGCGTCACGAGCGCGGCGACCACCGGGACGCTCTTCGACAAGCTCAGGACAGGCTCACTATGTTGGGTCGAAGACGCCGCTGCGAATCATGTGTTCGGAGATTTCGCGTGCGCGGCGATAACGCCCGTGCGTCTCGGCACTGCTTTGCGCGGGAAGCTCGGTGAGAATCCGTTCGAGCTCTTCATCGAACATCGCATCGAGCGACGGTGGCGTGTAGGTTCCGGGATAGCGAAGCCGCTGCGCGATCATCAACCGGTAGATTCGGTCGGTGGCCAAATCCTCCATGTAACCGTCGAGCAGGCTAGCGCCCCGCCCTTCCAACACGCCGTGGCGATACCGAATCACCGTGCGTACCGCCGCCCGCGTTCCGTCGAGGGTCGTCGCGCCGACGCCGGCCGGCGCGGGACGCAGATCGGGATGGATTGTGGCCAGCGCGGGCCGCTTTGCAAGCTGATTCGGATTGGGAAACTGCGCAACCGCGATCGCGTTTTGATCGGGATGACCCGTCCACGCGCCGTCCATGAACGCAACGGCTTCGTTGTGCTTATCCCGCTCGAGCGCTGCAAGCGCGCGCGCGTTGAGTTCCGGATCCTCCCGGCTGGGATAGAGCGCCGTCATCCCGCCGATCGCGAGCGCGCCGTGCCTGTGCGTAAGCTCCGGCATCAGCGTGCGAACGGCTTGAAAAAACCCAACGTCGAACGGAATCGTGTTGCGGTCGGGGAGCAGCCAGTTGGGATCCTCAAAGTTGAAATGAATCAGGCTGGCCATATAATCCCAGCGCCCGAGATTCAACCCTACGATATACTCGCGCAGGTTGAAGAGGAACTCTTCCATCTCGTACGCGACCGGATGTGATTCGATCAGCGCCATCGCTTTGATCGAGCCGCGGCTCCAACCCTTCGCCTCGAGCAGTGCATCGAACACGTCGTTCCACCAGCGCGCCTCCTCGGCCGATTCAGACTTAGGAATGTAGATGCAGAGTGGATGGCGCAGCCGTTCGTAGTCGAGCGAAAAGACGAGCAGCGCGAGGTCGAAGAGCGAGGCGCTCGTCGGAGCGTGCGATATTACTCCGGCTTGCGCAAGGTGGAGTCCGCGCACGCGGTTCCAGACGACCGTCGCGCTCGGCTCGATGCCGACGCGGCCGCCGCGCTTGGTATCATCATACTCAAGCTCGCCGTAGAGCGCGGCAACGATATTGTGGTGGCCGCGCATCAAATGTTCCCAGGTGTTCGCCATCGAGTCTTCGAGATCGAGCATGACGCCAGGTGCTCCCGAGTTGAGCATCTTCACGCAGAGCTCGGCATCGTCGGCGGGGCCCGTCATTTGATTGCGTTGGTCGGCGCACCACGCGGGCAGCTCGATATGCCACGCCGACTGCGTTGCCTCCGACGGCGGAAGGTAGTCGGGCAGCTCGCCCGCGAGCGTGCGAGCCAGGCGCGCGCGCCGCGCTTCGACCAATGCTTGCTGCACCGGCGTAAAGCGCCGGTGCAGCGGGACGTAGAATTTGAGAAATCCGTCCGGCAGATCGCGCTCGGGCGCGCCGGCCGGAGCGACGTTCACGCAGGCACTCGCGGCTGCGTTTCGTAGAACTGCTCCGACTCCGTCGAGCCGAGCAACGCGGTGGTTGAAACGCGTCCTTCGCCGATCACACTTGCAACTTCGTCAAAGTAGCCGGTGCCGACCTCGCGCTGGTGGCGCGTTGCGGTGTAGCCGAGCGCTTCGGCGGCGAACTCTTGCGCTTGGAATTCGGCATAGGCGGTCATGCCGCGCCGTTTGAAATCGTGCGCCAGCATGAAGAAGCCGTAGTTGAGCGCGTGGAAGCCGGCCAGCGTGACGAACTGAAACTTGTACCCCATCGCGGCGAGCCGCGCCTGGAACGCTGCGATCGTGCCGGCGTCGAGCTTCTTCTTCCAGTTGAACGACGGCGAGCAGTTATAGGCGAGCAGTTTGCCCGGATGGCGCGCGTGAATCGCGTCGGCGAAATGGCGCGCTTCATCGAGATTCGGTTCCGAGGTCTCCATCCAAAGCAGATCGGCGTAGGGCGCGTAGGCCAAGCCGCGCGCGATGCAGGACTCGATGCCGGGCGTCGTGACGTAAAATCCTTCCGGCGTGCGTTCTCCCGTAAGGAACGGACGGTCCTTCGGATCGATGTCGCTGGTGACCAGCTTTGCGGAGTTCGCGTCGGTGCGTGCGATCAGGACCGTCGAAACGTCGAGCACGTCGGCGGCAAGCCGCGCCGCTATCAAATGACGCACGGCTTGCTGTGTGGGAATCAGCACTTTGCCGCCTAAGTGGCCGCACTTCTTTTCGGAGCTCAACTGATCTTCGAAGTGAACCCCGGCTGCGCCGGCCCGAATCAATGCCTTCATCAACTCGAAGACGTTGAGCGCTCCGCCGAAGCCGGCCTCGGCGTCGGCGACGATCGGCAAGTACCAATGCGATCCGCCGCGCCCCTCGAGCGATTCGATCTGATCGAGCCGCGCGAGCGCGTTGTTTAGGTGCTCCACTACTGCCGGTACGCTGTTGGCCGGATAGAGGCTCTGATCGGGATACATCTCGCCGGCGAGATTGGCATCGGCCGCGACTTGCCAGCCGCTGCAGTAAAGTGCGCGCAATCCGGCCCGTGCCGCCTGTACGGCCTGGTTTCCCGTGAGCGTCCCGAGCGCCGTGACCGGCTCCTCGCATTGCAGGTCGCGCCACAGCCGTACTGCCCCGTGCCGCGCCAAGGTCTGTTCGACCACGAGGCTGGGCTGAAGTCGCGCAACCGATTCGGGAGTGTAGCGCCGCTCGATGCCTTTCCAGCGGCTCTCATTGCTCCATCGCTGCCGCAATCCGGTAAGACTCCCGTTCCCGTGCACTCGATTTCTCCTTTACAGTTCACCGATTGGATCGGTCTGGACCATTGCTTGGCTTCGTATTGGATGGCTCTACAATGATCGTTGGACCGATCTATGTTACCCGGTATAGCGGAGATAGAATCGCGTGTCAAGCTACGGGACGACTTGATACAGCTCGTGGTAGGCGTCGAGCGTTGCGAAGTCGCGCGCTCCGGGAAGCGAAGTGATGGCGTGTGGGTCGACTAAGACGAAGACGGGGCGCTGCCGGGCCCAGCGCCGGTAGAGATCGAGGCGTAGCTTATCGTCCGGGATGACGACGCGACCCGGAAGCGAGCCGTCGACGTAGGCGCCGTAGGCGAGCGACGTCGCGTCGAGCCAGTAGCTGACGATGACGCCGCCGGCCGAAACGTGTGGCCGCATGGCGTCGATCACCCATCGCCCGCCCTCGCCCGGATCGTGACGAAAGAAGCCGCGCTGCGCGTGAAAAGCGTTCCACGTGTTGACGGCGAGAAAAAAGATCAAAGCGAGGTGCAGCAGCGCGTCGCCGGCACGGTTCGATCTCGGCGTCAGCGCGCCAAAGAGCGGAACGGCAAGCCACGACGCGAGCAGCCGGTAGCGTCCGACGTCGCTTTCGTTTGGATAAACGACGGAGAAGAGCAGTCCGATCGTGCACGCCAGAACGACGATAAGCGTTGCGCGCCAATCGCGCCGCCATGCCAGCACCAGTCCCGCCGCAAGCAGCAGCATCGCGAACGTGCCGAACTGCGTATGCATGCCTTCGATGAAGGCCCAGATTGCGGCATCGACGTGCAGCGGATTTAACGACGCGAGAAAGTACCCGGGTGTCTGGAATTCGCTTCCGGTGAGCTCGAGCATCAGCCCGTGCAACGTGTGCGGGTCGTTATAGTTCCAAAAGATCCCGCCGCCGGCACCGGGGAGAACGCCGGCAGGATCGAGGTGATGCGCGACCACATATGCCGAACGCAACGGAAGGTAGAGATAGAGTGCCAAAGCCGCGACCAAAAGCGCAAGCGATCCCGCGGCAAGGCGCAACGACGGCCGGCGCGCAGCAATCAACCCCGCGACGATGAGCGCGAGAAGCACCCAGAGCGCGTTTGGATGCGCGGCCAAGCCGAGCCCGCAGAGCGCAAACGCCGCGGCAAACCAGCCGTAGCTGCCGCCGCGTAGCCACCGCAGCACCGCGTAGATTGCGACGGCCTCGCACGCGACGGCGAGGTCTTGCGCCTCAGCGCGCACCGCATGCGACCAGACATTTTGGCTGAACGCAAACCAAAGCGTTGCGAGCAACGCGACCGGGGCGCTGGCGCCAAACTCGAGCGCGACGCCGTATGCGGCCGCCGCCGCGACCGCGATCGCTACGCCGCTCATCGCATTCATGCGCCACGCGACCGAGCCGAAGGCGAAGAGGTGCGACCAAACGTACCCGACGAGCACGTAAAAGGGAAAGCCCGTTGGGTGCGAGATCCCGAGAATATATGGAACGCCTTGCAGCTCGGCGGTATCCCATGAGGCCGGCTCCGGCGATGCGCTCGCGATGTAGACGACCGCCGGGATGAGGAACGCCGCCAGCCAAAACAGGCGGCGCGTCCAAGTCACGCGAGCGTCGGTAACGGGAGCGACGGACGAGTCGACAAGTCCGGACGCACCTCCACATAACCCTCGAGCGCCTTCTCCATGAGTTCGAGTGCGAGCTCCATCTGCGGATCCTTGCCATCGCGATATTGGTGCGGCGCGATATCGACGTCGTAATCGGGTTCGGTGCCGTAGTTTTCAACCCGCCAGCCGACGTCGACGAACCAAAACGAGAACTCGGGCTGCGTCGTGAGCGTTCCGTCGACGAGATGATGGTATGGATCGATGCCGATGACGCCGCCCCAAGTACGTTTGCCGACCAACGGGCCAAGTTTATAGAGCTTGAAGCAGTGGCTGAAGATGTCGCCGTCGGAGCCGGCAAACTGATTCGTGATTGCGACAATCGGGCCGCCGACCGATTCCGGCGGGTACGGTTGTGCGGCCCCGTAGCGTGGCCAGTCGTACCCCACGCGTTTGCGCGCGAGCTTCTCCAGCAGCAGCGGCGAGACGTGGCCGCCGCGATTGTAGCGAACGTCTACGATCAACCCCTTGCGGTCAAACTCGCTGAGATAACCGCGGTGGAACTCTGAGAATCCCCACGGCCCCATGTCGGGAATGTGCAAGTAGCCGACGCGTTCGCCGGTTCGCTCGTGGACGATGCGCCGGTTCTCTTCGACCCAAGCGCGGTAACGCAGCGCCGCTTCGCTCGCAAGCGCCTTTACCAGGACGGTGCGTTCCTCGCCCTTCTTGCCGCGCAGCGTCACCGAAACGTTGCGGCCGCTGGCATTGACGAGCAAACGGTCCGGCGAGACGTCGCGAGATAATCGTTTGCCGCCGATGGCGACGATGCAATCGCCTTGCTGGACGTCGAGCCCGGGCTCTGCGAGCGGCGAGTCGGTCTCGCGGTTCCATGAGTCGCCGCGATAGATCCGCTCGACGCAGTAGCCGCCGCGCCCCTCGTCCCAGCGCAGTTCCGCACCGAGAAAGCCGCGCTGGTACTGCGGCGGTTCGCGGTAGTCGCCGCCCCATTCGTACGCGTGCGACGTCCCGAGCTCTCCCTGCGTCTCCCAGATGAGATCGGAGAGCTCGCCGCGGGTGCGAACCCGCGGTAGCAGCGCCGCATATCGCTGGTAGACACGCTCCCAATCGATGTCGCTCATATCCGCGACCCAGAAGTGTTCCGATTGCAGCCGCCACGCTTCGCGGTACATCTGCGCCCACTCGTCGCGCGGAACGATTTCGACGCTGGCGCGGTCGAGCTCGATCCAGCCGCTTCGGCGTCCAGGCTCGCTCGACGGTTTCTGCTCTTCGCCTTCCTCAGGCAGCTCGTAGAGCGCGTCGATCGCGCGCAGCCGGTCGTGCGACCGGTAGATCAGCGTCCGCCCGTCAATGCCCAGGCGAATCTCGTCGCATTCGTTTGCGATGGTCGCGAGTCGCTGTTGATCGAGATCGAAGGCGAGTAGCGTTCCGCGCTCGTCATGCTCCAAGTCCTCGCGCCGCGCCGGCTTGATGCCTTTCACCGCAAATCGCGTGAACAGCACGCGCTCGCGCGCGCCGACGATCTGATCGTATTCGCCCTCATCGACGGGGAAGCCGAGCACGCGGCCGGTGATGCCTTCGAAGTCGATCTCCACGTCGGCGGGCTTCGCCGGCTTGTTATTCAAGCGTTCGTGCTCGTGCTCACGATCCTGATGGATCGGCTTCGGTTTTGGAACGAACGGCGAGGGTACGTCGGCGCGCAGCGTAACGACAAACGGGCGACTCGCTTGCGGAAAACTCAAATCGAACTGGAGCGCGTCGTAGACTGGGTTAAAATCACGCGTCGAGATGAAGTAGAGATACTTTCCATCCGGATCCCACGCCGGCGAACGATCGGTGCGCAAGGGCGTGGTGACGTCGTGAACCTTTCCGGAACGCAGTTTGACGATGCGTACGATCGACGTTCCTTGCGCCGGCCACCAAACATACGCGACGAATCGTCCGTCGGGCGAGAACGCCAAATCATCGATGCGATGCGTCGGACAGGTATCGAGAACGCGAACCTCGCCGTCGTCGAGATCGAGCGCACAGAGCTCGTGGCGATGGTTGGTGAACGCAATCACCGCGCTCGTCGGCGAGGCGGCTAGGCCGGTGACGCGACCGATGCCGCCCTTGGTAACGAGTTTGACTTCGCTCGACGCGTCGGCACGCCGCAGTGCGATCTGTTCGTAGCCGTTGACGTCGGTGACCGAGACGAGCCGCTCGCCGTCGTGCAACCATTGCGTAAGACGCGTGCGCGCGGGACCGCCCACATCGTGCCGGATCGCCGCCCCTTCAAAGAGCGGCATCGTGAACTGCTCGCCGCGTGAGTCCAGGGCAAGCTGCGTTCCATCGGGGCTGGGCGCGAAGTGTTCGAGCGACTCCGACGCCTTTTCGAAGCGGCGGGCGGTCTGGGGCATGGGCGAGTGTGCTTCGATCTCGACTTTGCGCGTGGTGTCGGTCGCGACGTCGTAGACCTTGATCTCGGCGCCGGCCGAATAGACGATGCGCGAACCGTCCGTCGACGGAAAGCGCACGTAATACTCGTTTTCGTTCGTGTGCCGGCGGACGTCGCTTCCATCATCCGCGCACGAGTAGAGGTTACCGATGCCCTCGTGATCGGCCAAGAAAAAAATCCGCTCGCCAATCCACATTGGCCAGCATGGGTTTCCGTCGGGTAAGGGCAGTCGGGTGAAGGTGCCCGTTCCTTGCGCATCGACCCAGATCTCGCCGGAGGTTCCGCCCCGATAGCGCTTCCAGCGCGCCGGGTCGGAGCTGTTGCGGCCGATTGCCAAACGTCCGCGCGCGCCGAAGGAGAGCGAACGTGCGTGACCGAGGTTGAGCTCGCGCGCCGCGCCGCCCTCGCGTGCGATCGCGAACGGCCGCGTCTCCCCCTCGTACCACGTCGTCGGATTGGCAGCGAAGTAGATCTCACTCCCGTCCGCGCTCCAGCCGGTCGTCCAGGCCTGGGTCGCGCCGAGGAACGTCAACCGCCGGGGCTCGCCGCCCCGGGCCGGCATCACGTAAAGCTCGGGATTCCCCTCGTCGGTCGAAATGAAAGCGACCCAAGCGCCGTCGGGCGATAGCCACGGAAAGGAACAGGTGCCGAAGCTGACCGTCAGCCGGACGGCATCGCCGCCGTCGGCGGGCGCGCTCCAGAGATCGTCCTCACAGACGAAGAGAATGCGGCCGCCTGCTATCGACGGATAGCGATAATATCCCCGAATCATACAGCAAGCTTGGCGACCGGCCACCCCGCTCCTCGCAGGCGTCGCTCACTCGCGGGGCAACGCCCCACCTGTCGAGTACAATAACCGCCCCAGCGTGCGGACCAAGTTCGCGCCATTTTGGAGCTGCGTGTAGATGGGCACCAAGGTCGGGGTTATCGACCGCCGTTGAAACGGGCGCAACGGCCCATTCCACGCGAACTGCGTCGCCGGAGCGCCGGCTAGGCTACGAAAGAAGAGCTCGGCGCCGAGCGCGTTCGCCCACCCGAACTCCGGCCGCGTGAATCGCCAGTAGCCGTCGGGATAGAAGCTCTCATGAATGAGGCCGGTCTCGCCGTCGGTCTCGGCGAGCGTCGTGATCGCGGTCGCGACCTCGATCGACGAGGTCGCGGTGAGCGCGCGGCCGATGATGCCGAGCGGCCAGACGTAACCGTACGGCGTGTGTGGGCTGCCCAACCCTTGCGCGTACCGCCCCGAGAAGAAGAACGGGTTGTCCATGCTGAGCGTAAATTTGCGCGTGGCCAAGTAGGTTGCGTCGTAGGCCGAGCACCAATCGATGTACGGCAGCGTCGTGAGGTTTGGAATGTTCGCATCGTCCATCAGATTGTATCTGCCGAAGCCGTCCGTCTCGTAGGCATATATCCACGCGCGCCGCTGCCGGTCGAAGTACCGCCCGTATCGCTCGATTCCCAACTGCACTTGTTGGCCGAGGGTTCCCGCTTTGCGTGCGAGGGCTTCGTCCCGATAGCCATCGCGCGCGAGCTGCACGATGTTGCGCAGCGCAACCGCGGCGATCGCATTTTGTGGAATGTTGAAACGATACTCGACGGCGTCGTCGGACGGACGAAAGGCGCCCCAGATCATCCCGGTCCCGGCGTAATACGCATCATTGGTATAGACCCGATATTGATAGCGATAATGGCTGCAGGTTCGATGCTGCTGCTCGCACGCATAGGTAGCAACGGTGGACTGCAGCGCGCGATGCAAGTCGTTGGAAAAGAACGAGCGGTCGCGCGTCGAGCGCCAATAGATCGAAGCCAGGATCACCGGCCACGCCAGTGAGTCGACCTCCCACTTGCGCTCCCAAACGTGGTAGTCATCCTGTAATGCATTGGCATAGGGATCGGTGAGAACGTTGCGCGCGTTGCGTTCGATCACGCCGACGAATCGCGCGCGCAAGACCGGATAGAAGGTCTGGAAGCGAATGTAAGGGATCGTCTGTGCCGACGAGTCGCGCAGCCACATCGCCGGAATGTCGCCGCTCTGAACGTACGTCGTCGCGTCGTCTTCGAGAAAAAAATCGTGAAAGAGCGTATGGAAGAGCTGGGCCGTTTGAATGTCGCGTACGCGCCGGCCGGTGAGCGGAACGACCAGCGTCTCGGGCGTCGCAGGCCCAATCCAGCAGAACGCCAGGATGGCGCCGAGCACTACGCTCGCCGCGCGGCGAGCGAGGGAACATCGCACCATGGGGATGTTGCCTTAGACGCAGCGAAGCTCCGCTCTTGCCATGCTACGAGGAGTGCTTTTGACGGATGTTTCGTGCGCCGATCTTCTGCGCGAGTTCGAGTCGGGAAACCCACGCGCGCTGGCGCGCGCAATCTCGCGTTCCGAGACGGGACGCGGTGGCGAACTCATTCGCGCGCTCTACCCAAAGACCGGGCACGCCGCTACCATCGGTCTGACCGGACCGCCGGGCGTCGGCAAGTCGACGCTCGCCTCGGACCTGGTTCGCGACGCGCGCGCGCGCGACAAGCGGGTCGGAGTAGTCTCCGTCGATCCGAGCTCGCCGTTTTCACATGGCGCCTTACTCGGCGACCGCATTCGTCACGCCGAACATTTCACCGACCCAGACGTCTTCATCCGCTCGATGGCGAGTCGCGGACATCTGGGCGGCCTCGCCGGCGCGACCGCCGACGCCGTGCTGTTGATGGACGCATTCGGCTTCGATCTCGTGCTCATCGAAACGGTCGGCGTCGGTCAGAGCGAGGTTGCAATTGCCGAGCTCGCGCAGACGACGCTGGTCGCGCTGCAACCCGGAAGCGGCGACTCGATTCAGGTGCTCAAAGCCGGCATCATGGAGATTGCCGACATCTTCGTCATCAATAAATCGGATCACCCGATGGCCGATCAACTGCGCCGCGAGATTCGCTCGATGATGGAGATGCAGCAGTGGAGCGGCTGGGTGCCTGAGTTGGTCTCGACGCAGGCGGTGAGCGGCGAAGGCATCGACGAGCTCGAGCGCGCGATCGAGCGTCACGCGGCATACCTCAACGAGACCGGCGAAATCGAGCATCGGCGACGTGACGCGTTCGCGCATCAAGTGCGCCAACTCGCGCTCGGACGTCTGGAACGGCGCCTCGATGGAGCATTGCAAGCGTACCCCCACGACGACCTCGACCCATACGAAGCCGCCGATCGCGTTCTCACCGAGCTTGGGTTATGAGCCGTTCACGTTGAAGAGATGGCGGAGACGGTGACGCACTTCCTCGTGGTCTCAATATAAACAAAAAAGAAAAATCTTATGAAAGGCCTTTACATATTCTTTTCAGCAGTCGCACTCGGTGTGGTCGCTGCATGCTCCCCAGGTCCAACGTCTATTGGGCCGCTGGCAGGAGGTGGCGGGCAATACCCAACAGCGCTACATAAAGCGCGCGCGTACAACTGGATACTGCCTAGCGCCAAGGGTTCGGACTTACTTTATCTTTCCAACGCCGCAAATATTGGGTCCGGCGTGTGGATCCTTGCTTACCCAAAAGGCACGCTTGTCGGTCAGGTGACCGTCCCCTCCGGCATTCCGGAGGGGCTTTGTTCAGACAGCGCGGGAGACGTGTTCGTGGCGACCTACGAGTCCTCCGATAAGAGCTATATTTATGAGTACGCGCATGGCGGGACGCAGCCCATCGCGACGCTAAGCGATCCCGGAGCGCCACAAGGATGCGCGATCGACCCGACGACGGGGAACCTCGCAGTGACGAACAACGCCACGGCTTCATATAGTCCTGGTAACGTTGTCGTCTACGCGGCTGGGCAAAGCGTGCCGATGCAGTATTCCGACCCGAACGTTCGTGTTTTTCGGTTCTGCACGTACGATGACAAGGGCAATCTCTTTGCCGACGGAGACGGAGGGCTCGACATGCTCCCCGCCGGTGGCGAGAGCCTCAACAAGATTAGCTTGAATCAACTTATTGATTTAAGTAGCATTCAGTGGGTAACGAAGTATCAGCGGCTCGTCGTCGTCGATTATATCAGCCCATTTGGCCCGCACGATGATGTCTATCAGGTCAAAGTTTCAGGATCGATGGGCATCGTCACAGGTCCGACTATCCTCAAGACGGGGAAATCGAGGCGCGATCGCGGTTCTCCAGCCGCGCAATTCTGGACAGGCGACGGAAGAATCATCGGACCGGCTAACGTGGGCAGCAGCGCCACGCGCCTCGATTTCTGGCGTTACCCTAGGGGCGGTTCGCCGAAGAAAAGCATCCATCGACCCGGCAGAGCCCGTACGCTTTTCGGTGTGACAATCAGTCGCGCGGGCGGTAAACCCAGCCGGCACGAGGAGCCTCTCGCACAGCGGTGCAGGCGCGGTTGGCCGGCCATGACGACGAGCGCACAAGCCGGCACTGCAACGCGTCGCATTATGCCGCGACTGGCGGGCCGCTAACGCATGCGAGACTCCCAGAATCGAAATCTGACGGAGGCGCGATGAAAGCTTCCCGCGTGGCCCTTTCGCTTCTCGTCGTTGGTGGGGTGGTCGGATGCTTCCCTGATGGTCAGCAGGCCGCATTTCCGCAGAGCGACGCGGTTCGACACCTGCGGGTCTCCCGGACACAGTCGCGCGCGCACGGCTGGATGCTGCCCGGAGCCACGAGCATGAATTTGCTCTATGTCTCGGATCAGGGGAAGGGCGTACTGTTTGCATTTTCATATCCGAAGGGTGATCTCGTGGGTGAGGTGACGGTTCCTTCGAAATATCCGAGCGGGCTCTGTTCGGATGGCGCGGGCAACGTGTTCGTGACCACAGCGGGTACGTTTCTCAGAGCTACGTCTACGAATATTCGCACGGCGGAACGCAGCCGATTGCAACGCTCTCAGATCCGGGATGGGCAAACGGATGTAGTGTGGATCCCAAGACCGGAAACCTTGCAGTCACAAACTACCTAAGTGTTGGCGGCTCGGAGCGCGGCTACGGTGACGTCGCGATCTTCAAGAATGCCCAAGGAACGCCGTCTACGTATTTCGATCCCCAGCTTACGTCCTACAATTACTGCGCGTACGATGACAAAGGTAACCTGTACGTTGACGGCCACGATGGACCGACCGGCACGATTGCGGAGCTTCCGAAGAACAGCGCTAGTTTTTTGAATATCACGTTGACTAAGGACGTCGGTCCGATCAGCATGCAGTGGCTGGGGAGCTCGTTGGTCGTCTCCAGTATCATCCCTCGTGGCGTCGGCCCGCAGCCAATCTACGAGGTCCAGGTTTCGGGAAGCAGCGGCATCGTTAGCGGGCCGGTGTTGCTGCGGAGCCTGCGCAAGCTGGGTCCTAGACTGCAGGTGCAATTTCTCGTACATCGGCGTACGATCATTGGCCCCGACCAGAGGCACCGCGGCAACGACACTCTCGTAAACTTCTGGCATTACCCCGCGGGGGGTTGGCCAAAAAAAATCGTCCGTCACATCGATGCGGAGAGCCTCTACGGCGTGACGATGAGCAACGTAACTTCTGTCGAAAAGCACCATATCAGGGCGCGATCGGTTGCGTCAGAAGGTCGGGACTCGCGATGACTGCGTTCCCCCATGCCTATACGTTCACAGCGCTGAGGACCAGGGTGCCTGCATCGGCATGAAGACAGGCTGGCCCGGGTTCTCTATCTTGCGGTTGCGGCCGGCTTGAGGTCGTTTGGGGAGAAAAGGCCAAGCGCGTCGAAAAGTTCGGGCCCTATGCCCATCGATAGCCCTTCGACACCGCGAACGACCATCGAACGCTCCGGCCGGACCTGGCGCCGCAAAGGTCCCGGCTCGGGGGCGGTCGACCGCACGATCTCCGACATTCCGCTAAAAGTCGTCTACGGACCCGATGACGTCGCGGGGCGCGAGCTCCCGCAGCCGGGTGACTATCCGTACTCGCGCGGCATCCATGCGAACGGTTATCGCGACCGGCTGTGGACGATGCGCCAGTTCGCCGGTTTCGGCACCGCGGCGCAAACGAACGAACGTTACCATTTCCTGCTCGAGCGCGGTCAGCACGGGCTTTCGGTCGCGTTCGATATGCCCACGCTCATGGGATACGATTCCGACGCCGCGCAGGCGCGCGGCGAGGTGGGGAAGTGCGGCGTAGCGATCGATTCGCTCGCCGACATGGAGCTGCTCTTCGACGGCATCGACATGGGCGAGATCACCACCTCGATGACGATCAACGGCCCGGCCTGTATCGCGCTCGCTCAGTACATTGCCGCGGCCGAAAAGAAGGGCATCCCGCGCGCCAAGCTGGGCGGCACGATTCAGGCCGACATCCTCAAAGAGTACATCGCACAGAAAGAGTGGATCTTTCCGCCGCGCCCGCACATGCGCATCATCGTCGACATGATCGAGTTCTGCACGCGCGAGATGCCGAAGTGGAATACGATCTCGATCTCCGGCTATCACATTCGCGAGGCCGGCTCGACCGCCGCGCAGGAGCTGGCCTTCACGCTCGCCGACGGCTTTGCGTACGTCGAAGCCTGCATGGCCGCCGGCATGGACGTTGACGAGTTCGCGCCGCGCCTTTCGTTCTTCTTCAATTCGCACATCGACTTTTTCGAAGAGATCGCGAAGTTCCGCGCCGCGCGCCGGATTTACGCGCGCCATATGCGCGAGAAGTACGGCGCGAAGAATCCGCGCTCGTGGCAGCTGCGCTTCCACACCCAGACGGCGGGCTGCAGCGCCACCGCGCAGCAGCCCGAAAACAACATCGTGCGGGTCGCTTACGAGGCGATGGCGGCGGTGCTTGGCGGCACGCAGTCGCTCCACACCAACTCGATGGACGAAGTCTTGGCGCTCCCGTCGGAAAAGTCGGTCGAGATTGCGTTGCGCACGCAGCAGGTTTTGGCGTACGAAACGAACGTGACCAACGTCGTCGATCCGCTCGGCGGTTCGTATTTCGTCGAGGCGTTGACCGACGAGATGGAGCGCCAGGCGGAGTCGTATTTCGCGCAGATTGCCGAATACGGCGGCGTCATTGAAGCGATCGAAGCCGGCTTCTTCCAGCGCGAGATCGCGGAGGCGAGCTATCGCTATCAGCGTTCGATCGAGACGCGCGATCGCATCATCGTCGGCGTCAACGCGTTCGCGCACGACGACGAACGCGAAGATATCGACCTTTTGAAGATTACGGAGGAGACCGAACGCGGTCAGGCGCGCGCCGTTCAAGAGGTTCGCGCGAACCGCGACGCCGGCGCCGTCGCGCGCACGCTCGAGCGGCTGCAGGTCGCGTGCCGCGATCCAAAAGACAACCTCATGCCGCACCTCATCGATTGCGCCAATGCCTACTGCACGGAGGGCGAGGTCGTCGAGGCGATGGCCGCGGTCTACGGGCGCTATATCGAGCGCGCGGTGCTCTGATGCGACACAAACACGGCATCCGCTGCCGGACCGATATCGAGCTCTATCGCATGCGCCGCACGCTCAAGCAGGTTGTGCGCAAGCTCGAGGAGGCGCTGCGCTTGAGCCGCCGTCGTGACGGGATGGAAGATGAACGACCGACCCCTGCGCATCGTCATCGCTAAAGCCGGCCTCGACGGCCACGACCGCGGAGCGAAGGTGATCGCGCGCGCCTTGCGCGACGCGGGCATGGAGGTCATTTACACCGGCCTCTTTCAAACGCCCGAGCAGATCGTGCAGACCGCGATCCAAGAAGACGCCGACGGCATCGGGCTTTCGATTCTCTCGGGCGCGCACATGACGCTCTTTCCGCTCGTCGTCGAACAACTGAAGAGCCACGATGCCGGCGACATCGTCTTTTTCGGCGGCGGGACGATCCCCGCGGAAGACGCAAAACGTCTTAAAGAGCTTGGCGTACGTGCAGTTTTTACCCCCGGTGCCCCGCTGCAGGAGATCATCGACTTCGTCGAGCGTGAATGCGGTAAACGACGAGCGCTGGTCGGTTAGCACATGAAGGTTCGAACTCGCGTTGCGCCGTCGCCGACTGGCGCTCCGCACGTTGGGACGGCGTACGTTGCGTTGGTCAACTACAGTTTCGCCCGCCAAAACGGCGGTGAGTTCATCTTGCGCATCGAGGACACCGACCAGGCGCGCAGCACCGCGGAGAGCGAGCGCACGATTCTCCAAACGCTTCGGTGGTGCGGTCTCGACTGGGACGAGGGGCCAGACGTCGGCGGCCCGCAGGGCCCGTACCGCCAGAGCGAACGCTCCGCGATCTATCGCGAGTATGCCGAGAAGCTGCTGGCGAGCGGCCACGCCTTTAAATGTTTCTGCACGCCGCAGCGACTCGAGGAGATGCGCGTCGCGCAACGCGCCGCCGGCCAGCCCTCACGCTACGACGGCCTCTGCCGCACCTATTCGCCGGAAGAGATCGCAAGGCGCGAGGCCGCCGGCGAGCCGTACGTCGTGCGTCTCGTCGTTCCCGACGAAGGGGTTTGCGTCGTCGAAGATTTGCGCCGCGGACCGATCGAGTTCGACTATAAGAGCGTCGACATGCAGGTTTTGGTGAAATCGGACGGTCTGCCGACCTACCACCTCGCCAACGTCGTCGACGATCATCTGATGGAGATCACGCACGTCTTTCGCGGCGAAGAGTGGGTCTCGAGCGCGCCGAAGCATCTCTTACTCTACTCGTATTTCGGCTGGGAGCCGCCGAAGCTGATGCATCTGCCGCTGCTGCGCAATCCCGACAAGAGCAAGCTGAGCAAACGCAAGAACCCGACGGGCATCCTTTTTTATCGCGCGATGGGCTATCTGCCGGAAGCATTGATCAACTTCTTGGCGCTGCTGTCGAACGCAACGCGCGAGGGCGAAGACGAGCTGATGGATCTTCCGGCGATCGTGCGCCGTTTCGAGGTCGAGCACGTGCCGATCAGCGGCCCGGTCTTCGACGTCGCCAAGCTCGACTGGCTGAACGCTCGGTACATTCGCGAACGCCTCGACCCGTCGTCTTTCGTCGAGCGAGTCTCGGAGTGGGCGATCTCGCCCGAGCGTTTGGCGCGCGTCGCGCAGCTCGCGGCACCGCGTATCGAGCGCTTGAGCGACCTCGGACCGCTCTTGGCCTTTCTCTTCTCGGGACGCATCGCGCTGCGCGCCCAAGATTTCACGGGCACGAAACTCGACGGCGCCGAGCTGCGGGAGGCATTTACGACCGCGCTGGCCGAGTTCGACGCGTTGCCGGCGTGGAACGCCTTCGGCGTCGAAACGGTGCTGAAATCCATCGCCGAAAAGCTGGGGAAGAAAGTCCGCGACGTGGCGCGGCCGTTCTACGTAGCAATCACCGGAAGCCCAACGTCGATTCCGCTCTACGACTCGATGGAGCTGCTCGGTCGCGATCTCGTGCGCGAACGGCTGCGTAACGCGCTCGATCTCTTAACGCGCGAAAAGGCCGCAGTATGATTCGCGCGATCGTTCTCGCCGCCGGCAAAGGCACGCGGATGAAGAGCACGCGGCCGAAGGTGCAGCACGAGCTCTGCGGCCGTCCGATGCTGTGGTACGTGCTGCAAGCCTTGCGCGACGCCGGAATCGAGGAGATCGTCGTCGTCATTAGTCCCGAGCTGCAGGAGTGGATCGGCAGCTTTGGCGTTAACAGCGTCGTGCAGGCCGAACAGCTTGGAACCGGCCATGCCGTGCGGGTCGCGCTCGAATCGCTCGATCCGCTGGGCGGCGGCCGGATCGTCGTCGCCTGCGGCGATATGCCGCTCGTGCCGGCCGAGCTCTTTACGGCGATTGCGAGTTCGCTCGATCCGTACGACGACGAGGGTGAGGCGGTGATGGCCCTGGTGACCGCCAAGATGCCGCTGCCCTCGTACTTCGGCCGCATCGTGCGTCGCGGGGCGGCCGTCGAACGCATTGTCGAAGTGCGCGACGCGACGCCCGACGAGCTGGCAATCGACGAAATGAACGCCGGCATCTACGCTTTCGACGAGAGCGCGTTGCGCGCGGCGGTCACGCACCTGCGCCCGGCGAACGCGCAGTCGGAGTACTATCTCACGGATACCGTAGCGTATTTCGTCAACGCCGGAGAGCGCGTTCGCCCGGTGCCCACGCGCGAGCACCTCCACGTTTTGGGCATCAACGATCGGGTGGAGCTTGCCGTGGCGCGCAAAGAGATGAACGCGCGGCTCTGCGCGCAGTACATGCGCGACG
>JBARKF010000276.1:0-35626 GCA_049800655.1 Candidatus Cybelea sp. | reverse complement strand
CCGGCCGGCGCGTTGCCGGCTGCGCGCGTAAGCCAGAGCGCGCGGGTTCGTCCGTCGTACCGGACAAACGATACGATGCTCTTCGTCGGCGATACCGGGAACCAGTACGTCGCCATCTATCGGGCGAGCAAGCTGAAGAAGAATCCGATCTCAATTGCCCTGATCACCGATTCAATCTGCGGTCCGGCTGGCATGGCTTTGGACAAGCAAGGCACACTTTACGTTGCAAACAGCTGCGGCTCGCCACCTGAGGTGACCGAATATCCTAAAGGGCAGACGACCCATTCCGTTGCGATCAGCGACGGCATCAACTACCCCGAAGGCCTTGCCGTCGACAAGAATGGCACGCTATATGTAACGAGCTATCCTAGCGCAGTTGTTGAATACGCCCGTGGTTCAACGTATCCGTCGCAGACGATTACCGGTGGCGGCCTCTCCGATCCATATGGCCTCGGTCTGGACAAAAAGCAGAACCTCTACATCGCCGACATGGACGCGCACGCGGTATTCGAGGTTCCTTACGGAACCACGAACGTCGTAAATCTTAATCTGCAGGGCGTCGACTCGCCCGTCAACGTGAAGTTCGACAAGTACGGCAATCTCTGGGAGGCTGACAACGGCAACAACTATGTGTCCGGATTCGTTAACGTCTATCCGCCTGGATCGCAGACCCCGAGTCAGACGATAACGGGGTTTGGCTACCCCTACGCGCTATCGATCGACAAGAGAGGCACGGTCGTTATCGGCAACACTGGTTCGCCCGCGGCCGTCTATGCGTACAAGCCGGGGCAGTACACACCATACGCGACGCTGACGAGTGGAGTGTCGATCCCCACGGGCGTGCTCATCGGAAAACCGTGATGCGTAGCGCCGTCTTTACCATCTTCGCCGTCGCAATAATTGCCGGCTGCTCCGGCGGCGGGCCACCGGTCTCCTCGCTCGCGTCGGCGCAAACGACACCGTTCTTCCCGCACCATCGAGCGAGGGCAGCCGGGCTCCAGGATCTGGCCGTCGCCGAGTATTCGGACAACTCGGTTCAAATCTTCAACAAGAGCTATCAGCTTGTCGAAACGATCGTCTCGGGCGTCGATGGCCCCGTGTCAACCTGGTACGACCCAAAGAATGGTGCCCTCTACGTAGCCAACGCGAGCAACGGCACGATCACCGAATATCCGAAAGGGTCGAGTTCGTCGAGTTTCACGTATGCGAGCGGGCTCCAATGTCCGTACGACGTGAAGACGGATCGACACGAGAACCTCTACGTCGTGGACGGCTGCAAGGCTATCGTCGCGGAGTATCCACAAGGCATCAACCGCATATCGGCTGAGTGTCCCGTGGGCGCTCCCTACCCGAAGAGCGTGGCGGTCGACCAAGCCGGCAACGTATTCGTCGGCGTCCAGTTTAGTGCCAGCGGGATGGGTCAGGTTCAGGAGTACATACGGAAAACCGGCGCGCTGAGCGGTCTGAGCGGCTGTAACGACGAGTCGCTGATCAGCCTCGGAGATCCCACCGGCCTGCTGTTCGATAAAGCCGGGAATATGATAGCGTGCGATGAGGGATTTTCTGGATATCCCTACATCCCGCCGAACGTGGACATTATTCCACCTCCGTACAACTCGATCTCGGAAAAGCTGGGCGGCTTCAAAGGGCCGGTTGGTTCGGCTCTCAACGAAAAACAGAACACGCTTTTTGTCGCCGACCGGATCGGCGGCACCGGAAACGGCGACGTAAAGGTCGTCACGTATCCTGGCGGCCGTCTAGTGGCCACGCTGGGAGCGAGTTACGGAGTAACCGATGCTTGGGGCGTCGCCGCCTATCCGGTCGCGAAATGGTAGCGATGTCCGCGGGGCGCGTAGCGCCGAGTGTGCTGGTTGCTTTGATCGCGACCGCTGGAGTCGTGTTGCTGTCAGCGTGCGAGAACCGCGCTTTGCCAAGCTCGACCGTCGCCGTGTCGAGCGCACGATCGGGTGTTCTGCCGCGATTCATGAGACTTCTGCGGTTTGGCAGCGCGGTACGGGACGATAGAAAGCCCGGCTCGCAGCGCTTTAACGACTTGCTCGTCGATGATTTCGGTACCGATAGGGTGGAGATCCTCAAGAACAACTCCTGGAAGGAGATCGCCGAAATATCGGACGGAATCGCCGGTCCGGACGGCAACTACGTCGACGCGAATGGAAACTTCTATGTCGCAAACTATCTCGGCCCGAACATCACCGAATATAAACCCAAGACGACGCAGCCATCCTTCACCTACAAAAACGCCATGACCGATCCGGTCGGTGTGAGCGCCGACGCCGGCGGAAACGTCTACGAGGCCGATTACAACGGCGGCTTCGTCGGCGAGTACGCGCAAGGAGTGGACTCCGTCGTGGCCGCGTGTTTTCCAGGCGGACAGGTGGAAGGCGTTGCGATTGACCGGAGCAACGATGTCTTCGTTGCGTACAACCGCAAAAACGACGCGCGAATCATCGAGTACATGGGCGGCCTGACCGGCTGTTCGGGGAAGCTGCTCGGTGCAAAGCTGGAGTACGCCGGCGGCCTAGCAATCGACAAGGATGGAAATCTAATCGTCTGCGACCAAGCCACGTCGACGGTTGAGGTCATCCCGCCACCTTATAAACGTGTTTCGAAGACGCTTGGCACCGGATTCGAAGACCCATTCCACGTGACGCTCAACCGCAGCAACACGCTCGTCTTCGTCGCCGACGTCGCGTGGGGCGACGTCCAAGTACTCGATTACCCGAGCGGCGCGGGAGTCGCAGAGCTTGGCCCTTCGAACGGAATCTCAGATGCCACTAGCGCCGTTGACGGACAGAACGCCGTCTACTAAGCCGGACGCTGATGAAGGAGGGTTTTTCGACGTGATGATTGTGAGAAATCGATCTCGGTACGCGCTGGGGCTTGTCGTAGTCGCAATGACGGCTTGCAGCGCAAGCGGTACGCCATTCACACAGCAGCGGCCCCTATCCTTGCCGACCGTGTCGGAACGCCCGGACGCACATGCGGCGCGGCCAAAAGAACTAGTGATCTCCGAGTACAACGGCAGCGGCTCTCCGAGCTCGTACATTTCCATTTACAAAGGAAAATACAGCCTCAAAGGAACCATCACCAATGGCCTAGGCCGCCCTTACAGCCTCTGGTATGATCGTCAAGGGAATCTATACGCCGCGAATTACGGGGCAGCGGATGTCACCGAATATTCCAAGAACTCCGACACTCCATCTTTTACGTATTCGTCCGGGCTCACCTGTCCCTCGGGTGTGACCACGGATACGAACCTAAATGTGTACGTCACCGATAGCTGCAATGGAGACGTCACCGAGTATAACCAGGGCATCAGCAGCATCAGCGTCCAATGCACCATCTCCTATGTTTCCGCAAAAAACGTCGCCGTCGATGCGTCTGGAGACGTCTTCGTCTCCTACCAGGCCACTAGCGGCCACGGCGGAATCGCCGAGTACGTCGGCGGTCTCGGCAACGGCTGCAACGCTACCTTCTACCAGCCGATCAACGGCAGCCAAGGTCCTCCGGTTCAACCCGCTGGCCTTGCGATCGATAAGAAGGGAATCTTAATTCTTTGCGATGTGATGGGCGGAAGGGTGGACGTCATCCCGCCTCCATACTCGTCGATCTCAAAATACATCAGCGGCTTTTCATCGCCGGAGCGAATCGCCCTGGATAAAAAACAATCCCTACTGTTCGTTACTGATAGCGGTCTCAACGAGACCATGGTTCTGAAGTATCCGTCGGGCAAGTTAAAGATGACCATTCCCGCCGCTGGGCCGGGAAGTTTGTGGGGCGTTGCTGCTTACCCGAACTAAGACTGCGTTTTTGCGAGACTACGTCATAACGGAGCGACATAAAATGAATCTGATCCGGAAGTCAAAGCGATGGCTGATGGTGTGCCCCCTAGCGGCAATCGTTGGCTGTTCAGGCGGAACGCTTTCGAGCGTCGGTGCACCGGATAATGGCGTATCGAAGCTCGGAAGCGCAGGGGGTTCGTGGATTCTACCGAATGCTGGGAAGCAGTGGTTGCTTTACGTCTCCGACTATTCGAGCAATACGGTCGATATTTACAACTACCGCGTCAAAGCCGGTAAATTGTACGGCCAGATCACGGGCTTCAGCCATCCGCTCGGCGAGTGCGTCGACTCGGCCGGCAACGTCTACGTTGCCGACTTCCGCGACAATGAAATCTTCGAGTACGCTCACGGTGGCATCACGCCGGTTGCGGCAGCCTACGATTACTACGGTCGTCCCAACGGCTGCGCCGTCGACGCCTCGACGGGAAACATCGCCGTCACTAACGGAGTCACTATCTCCTCACCAGGCAGCGTCCTGATCTTCTCGGGCGGGTTAAGCGGATCTCAGACCGTCATCGACGGTTCCGATCTTCGGCTCGACAACCCGGCTCCGCCGGCTTACGATCCGAGCGGCAACCTCTTTTTCGAAGCGCAGACCTATTCGGCGGAAAACATCTTCGTCGAGTTGCCCGCCGGCACCAGCACCCTCCAGCAGCTCAATGGTTTAACGATCGGCGGAACGGCGAGCGTTCAATGGGACGGTGCCTACATCGCCGCAGCAGACGCGAACTATCAGAATACGGCAGTGGCCGCGATCAATCGCGTAACGGTCTCGGGATCGGCCGTGACGGTCATACGCACGACCGTACTTACCGATACCTGTAGCAGTGGCGACTACGTCAACATTTACCAGCCCTTCATCGGCGGCACGACGAAAAAATTGAACATGGTCATAGCTGGGAACACATCATGCAGCAACCGTCTCGATTTCTGGAGCTATGCGCAAGGCGGCAATCCCAAGCGCGTCATGTCTTCCAACATTGCGCCCGTGAGCCCCGGCGGCGTAGCCCTGAGCCCACCCACAAGCGGCATCCGCTAAACCGAATCGAGCTTGACGAGCGTCGTGTCGAGCATCCGTTGCAGTTCGAGACCGACGCTGCGTTGGAGCGCCAGGGCCACGTCGGGTCGATCGGCGAGAAACGCCTGCAGCGGTTGAACGTGCCAGCACATGACGTGCGCCGGCTGACGGACGATGACGTCGATCGGGATGCTATCGGCGCAAAGATCGATGACGCCGACGAACTGCCCGTCGCTGAGTTCCGCGATCGGTTTTCCGCTGAACTCGACGTCGGCGATGCCGCGCAAAATGACCGAAAAACGCCCGCGATCGAGGTCGTGCTTGACGATCGACCCGCCCGATGGGATGTCTATCCACTCTCCCAACCCGAAGAGCTTGAGTGCCTCGCGCGGCGTCAACGACGGGAACGAGAGCTTACGTAACCGCGCCTGGTCGGCAGTTAAGTGCACGGGTCGGCGCTCGATGAGGAGCCGGACGATCCAATATGCATTGATCGCGATGAAGACGGCGCTCCAACCGATCGCGGCCATCAGTGGCGACGGCTGAAATACGTAGTAGGGGACCAATAGCAGCGCCCCAGCGACGGTGAGGATTCGCAGCCAGAGAATGTCGCGGACCGAGTAGGAAGCGAGATAGAGAACGTTCGCAGCGTTGATCCAGAAGAGCGGATTCTGCATGCTCGGGACCTCGTATCATGCGGTTTTTGCCGCCTACGCCGCCACGAGCACCAGCTCCCGCTCCTCCAATCGCGACGGCAGCAGATCGGCGTTCTCCGCGACGAACGCGTGCAAGTCGAGGAGTGCCGGCGAGCCTGTCAGGCGCGGCGAGCCATCGCAGAAATCGAGAAAGCGATTGAGGGTGTCAATTGCGTCGCGCCAGCGCGCGTTCTGCGGAGTGCCGGCCGCGTGATGCATTGCCGCCGCAAGATTCCGGGTCGCGCTCGCTGCGGCAAAGACGGGCGCGCATGTCGTTGGCCGAAGTTCCACCAATAAATCCGCGATTTCGTCGCAGACTCGGTGGCATGCCGTTTCATGTTCCACTTGAAAAGACTCCTACGCGGCTCTCCGCCGCAAGAGAAAGACTCCGGGTGTTATCAAAAGAGCGAGGACGCCGGTTACGAAAAAGGCGTCGCTGTACGCAAGCGCCGAGGCTTGCGCGACGACCTGCGCCGCCAGCTGGCTGCGGCTGGCGTGTTGCAAAAACTCCGCCACCGGCAGCCGCGCAAGCGTGCTCTCCGCCGCAAGGATCGTCTGGTGAAACTGCTCGCGCCGGTCCAAGAACGCCACGGTGGACGCCGCCGAGATCGATCCGCCGAGCTGAAAGAAGAGAACGATGAAGGATGCGGCTTTGGCCGACGCTTCCGGTGCCACCGCCCGCATCGTCGCGACTAGCAGCGGCGAGTAAACGAACGCCGCGCCGACACCGATCACGACGAGTGGGACGGCGAAGGTCGCAAGGTCGCTAACCGTCGTGAGGCTGTTGCCGAGCCAAAGCGTTCCGACGCCGGCCAGCGCTAGACCGCCGCCGATTGACCAGCGCAGGTCGAAGCGCGGTATCGCGGTAAGCCGCGCGACCGGAATCGTCAACAGCAACACCGGCAACGCGCGGATGCCGATGAGCAGGCCCGCGAGTGTGCTCGTGAATCCCAAATTGTCGACCGTGAACTGCGGCAACAGTAGCAAGCTCGGGAAAATGATTGCCGCGTATGCGCCGGCAATGGCCAGCGCGGCAGCGACGGCCGGCTGGCGCAGCACGCGAAGATCGACGATCGGCTGCGCGACCCGGAGTTCCCACCAGACGAATGCGGTCGTCGCGGCGATCGCCAGGAATGTGCAGAGCACGATTGTTTGGTCGGCGAACCAGTCGTCGCGCTGGCCCTGATCGAGAACGTACTGCATGCAGCTTACCGCTACGATCAGCAGCGCAATCCCGGTAATGTCGACCGGCGCTCGCTGCGGACGCGCGTTCTGACGCAGGTAGCGCGCCAATAACACGAACGCGACGATTCCGGGGACTAAATTGACGTCGAAGATCCACGGCCACGACAGATTGTCGACGAGAATGCCGCCTAGTGTCGGACCGACGGACGGGCCCACGATCGTGCCGAGTGCGAAGATCGATTGGCTCAATCCCAGTTGCTCGGGCGGGAACGTCTCTCGCAGGATGACCTGCGCCGTTGCGAGTAGGCCGCCGCCGAACGCCCCTTGTACCACACGAAAGAGAATCAATGCGCTGAGCGAGGTTGCCATGCCGCAGAGCAGCGATGCGAGGGTAAACCCCGCGATCGACACCAGGAAATAGTTCTTGCGTCCGAATCGCAGCTGCAGCCACGGCGTCATCGGAATGACCACGACGTTGGCGATCACGTAGGCCGTGAGCACCCACGTCGCCTGATCAACCGTCGCGCCGAGATTGCCCTGAAGGGTTGGAAGCGCGACGTTGACGATCGTGAGATCGATCGTCTGCAACAGCGCGGCCAGCATCACTCCCGCGACGACGAGATAGCGGCGCGCGCCGTACTCGACGAGCGACGGCGCGACGGATGCCGGCGTCGCCGACGCGAGCGCCGCGACGCGTGCGGGAACAACGCCAACAATTCTGGGGGGCCGTTGGGCAACCGGCATATGGGATGCTGTGTCCTGGGTAGAGAGTGGGTTGCGTCAAGGGTACCGCGTATGCGATACTATGACTAGAACCGAGTTTATCCTAGCACTGACCTGCTAACCTTGACTGAGGTCCAAGCATGAACGCCACCCCCGAACGGCGCTCCGAATTGAGCGATTTTCTCCGAACGCGGCGCGCGAAAGTCGTGCCCTCCGACGTCGGCCTGGCCGACGGCGCGCGCCGGCGCACCCCGGGCTTGCGGCGCGAGGAAGTAGCATTGCTGGCAAACATCGGCACGACGTGGTACACGCGACTCGAGCAGGGCCTTCCGATTAACGTGTCGGCGGAAGTGCTCGAGGGAATCTCGCGCGCGCTGCGGCTCACCTCGGACGAGCGCCGGCATCTCCACCTGCTGGCAGGTCTTCCTTTAACGGTCGTGCCGCAAGATGAGGAACATGTCAGCGAGCTCGTCCATCGCGTTTTGACCGCGCTCGAGCCGTGTCCGGCGTATATCCGCGGGCGGCGCTGGGACGTGCTCGCTTGGAACCGCAGCGCCGAAGCGCTCTCGGAATTTTCTCGCACCAGCGGCCCGTCGCGGAACATCGTCTGGCGGCTCTTCCGCGACAGCGAGATGCAGTGCCGGCTCGGCGATCCGGCGTGCGCCAAGCGCCGCTGCGTCGCTCAGTTTCGCGCGGTCGCCGCGAAGTATCCGAATGATCCGGCCTTCACCGAGCTGATCGACGAGCTGCGCGCCAACTCGGCGGAGTTCCGGCAACTCTGGGCGGAACACGATGTTCTGGGGTCGGCCGACGGACTCAAGCGCTACCTGCACCCGGAGTTCGGCGAGTTGATTCTCGATTACACCGCCTTGGAGCTGCCGGGCGACGGCGACATGCGCATGATCGTCTTGACGGCGGCTCCGGGCTCTGAGAGCGAACGGAAACTGATGCAACTACTCGCCTCCACGCTGGCAAGCGTGTAAAAGGAGAACAGCGATGTTTAAGCCTGGCGACCGCGTCTATATTGATGGATCGAACGAAGAGGGCACCGTGAAAGACGTGCATCCGCACGAGGTCGTCGTCCGGGTCAAGCTCGCGGACGGCCACGAGGAGCGGAAGTACGCCTACGAAGACTTACGTCTCGACCCGACGTTGCAAGAGATTTCCAAATACTACGACCACTGACCGATTAGGGCAAGCAACCCCCGTCTTTCCAGCGTTTGAAGGTGTCGCACATCGTGGTCGTCCAACGGGACTCGCCCGAATTGGAGGGCGGCATCGAGCCGCTCGTGACGGTCTGCAAAATAGAGTCAGCCATTCGCACGACGTCTTCGTAGCTGCTCAAATTGAGGCCAAACCCTTGCATGTGATCGACATCCTTGTCGGTGAACATTGGGCGGATATCGGTTTTGAAGCTAAGAGGCTTGGGATCCATCGTAGGCTCCTTTTTAGTTTAGCGATTCCGGAGTTGGTTCCGTGGACGCAATAATTTTCTTCCTGGCGGAAGAGAGGAGGCAGATCTTATGAAGTGGTTTTTCGAACCCGGCCACAGCGCGGCCGAGTTTCGCGCCAGGCACATGATGGTGACGTGGGTGCGCGGCTCGTTTAAGAACGTGCAGGGAACGCTGGATTTCGACCCTGCCAATCCGAGGCGGCTCGCGGTCGAAACGACGATCGATGCGTCGACTTGCTGGACCGGCGTCGACGCGCGAGACCAGCACCTGCGCAGCCCGGATTTCCTAAGCTGCGAGCGTTATCCGCAAATTCGCTTCAAGGGCACCGCGACCGAAGAGATCGGGCCGGTCGACTACCGCGTCACCGGCGATTTGACGATCCGAGACGTGACGCGCCCCGTGACGCTGCGCGTGCACTATCACGGAAGCTGGGAAACGCCGTGGTGGGAGGACGGCGTCGATAAGGGGCCCAAGACGCGAGCCGGATTCGTCGCCCGCACGCGCTTCAATCGCTACGATTTCGGCGTTAGCTGGAACGATACGATGGCGGACGGCGGAATCGTCGTGAGCCCACAGATCGACATCGTCATCGACGTGGAAGCGATCCGGGAAGGTTAGCTTTCCGCGGGCTGCTAGTTCGGACTCGTCGCGACCGGCACGGGGCGCCCTTCGTCAAGGTCCAGGAGGTCGAACCAGGTAGCGATCTCAGGGCGGCCAGGTGCGACCTTTTCGCGCAGATTCGCGAAATACTCGGCGCCATGCGAACCGGGGTCGGGGTGCCAACGCATGCGCTCGGCATTGAAGGCCTCGATCTCGGCTGGGCTCTTCTTTGAAAGAAACGCCGACTGAACCCACGCGCTTATTGCGTCGTCGGTATCGAGTTCCTTGACCTTGCGGGCAAACTCGTCGCCGTTGGTGCCAAAAAACTCGAAGAGCGGCTTGTCATGGGGGCAATCGTAATCGTACTCCCCCAAATGTCCTTCGTTGTACGCCTTCGCCTTGTCGATCGCGCGCTTGAACGAGACCAGACCGGCGAGCTTGTCTTTTGCGCTGCGGGGCGCCGTTTTTGTTAAATCCATGCCACTTATAACCCATGGCGGGTTGCACCGGATAGGTATGGCCCCGCCGTGAGCGTATTCCGCTGAGGATGCGCTCTCTAGTGGTGCGCGCCGGGACCGCGCTGACGACGGCCCTAATGACGGCAGCGGTCGCCGATGCGGTGACTGAGTTTGCCGTGAATCTCGGCTGGCTCGGCGGCAGCGTGCGCGACGCCCAGCACCAGGCCATTGCCCCAACCTTCCTGATCGGCTTGGCCATCGGAACGGCGCTGGCAGCCTTCGTCGCTTTCGCCAGAATCACTCCGCGAGATCCGCTGCTTCGCAGCATGAGCGGCTTGCACGCACTGGTGAGCGATCCCGCGATTGCGTTGGCTGGAAGTGCGCTCTGCGCGATAGCGATGGAAGGATACGAGACGCGCTTTGGCGGTTTATCTCCGTTCGATCCGCGTTCGGTCGTCTGCTCGCACGCGCTCGCGTTGCTGGTCGCTTTCGTTGTGGTTGCTCCAATTGTTTGGGGCATCATCGGCAAGGCGCTCTACGTCGCGAGGAACGCCGGCGAATGCGCAACCAGCGCGATCGGTCAATTTCTTCAGAAGATATTCCAAGCTAACGTAGGCCCGGAAACGGCCCATACCTCCGCCTTCACGCTGCACGTCGTTCACCTGTCACCGGCGATCGCCGACGGAGTCTACGGCCTCCGCGCGCCACCGCGTTCGATTTACTCTGGCTGCTCTGTAACCTAAGCCCGGGGAGCGTCGCGGGTCGCGATCTCCCCGAACGGGAGATCGAATGCATGCGAGACCTTACGCGCGGCCTTTGCGCTTTCATCGGCATTTTAATTGGAAGCAACGGGTTCGCGCACGCGGCCGAGCTCACGACCGGCGCCATCATTGGCAACGTGCAATCGGCGGCCGGCACTCCGGTGCCCGACGCTCGGGTGCTCGCGGTCTCGCCATCGGGCCGCTATGACGCGACCAGCGATTCAAAGGGAACGTTCGTCATCTTGGGCGTCGTTCCGGATACCTACGCTATTACCGCGCAGGCGAAGGGATACGAGACGATCACCGCGGTCTTGACCGTTCTGCCAGGCGAACGCGAGGAAATCGCTTTCACGCTGAAAGCGCAACTCAAACAGATCGCGCACGTCGAGTCGAAGGCCGAAGCCTTCTCCGTCGGCAGCACCAGCGACGTTTTCACCGTTTCGGGCGCGCAAGCTCGCGCGACGTCGCCGACCGTCAACGCCTCCGGGCTCGGGCAATACAGCCAAGGCACGGTTCAGGGTTCAATCGCGAACGTTCCCGGCGTGCAGCTCGACTCGTTCGCCAACGCGATCGTGCGCGGCAACAAAGTGCAAGACACCGTCTATGATTATGATTCGGTTCCCGTTCCACAAGGACTGATCGCCGAGCCGGGGGGCAACATCGTCGGAGCGCAACTCGGCACGACCGGCGTCGCCGCCACGACCGTCACGCTCGGCGGCTACAGCGACGCGAGTCAAAATTCGCTTGGCGGCGTCGTCAACCAGGTTCCGGCCATCGGTACGTTCCCCGCTCAAGGAAGTTTCGACGTCGCCGCCGGCATCGGCGCGCAGATGAACGAGGTTAAGTGGAGCGAACAATGGGCGACGCCGGACTTGCGCTGGCGCTATTCGCTGGCGGTGACTTCCGGCCAACAGTATTTCCGCTATGGCGACGGAACAACGTTTTATCCCTCCGAAATGGGCACCTATGGCCTCGCGCTGCAGACGCGCGCGCAGTCGGCGTGGTCGGGCAACGTGCACTTTGAGCCCAACGCGCAGAACGACTTCTCCGCCACATTCCTCACCGGCAACGCGGTCTACGAGCAGTACGACACGCCCTACCAAGGCTTGCTCTGGTCGACGTTCAACGGCAGCGCAACATCCTTTCCCGGCGCGCCGGCGAATCCCAACCAGCAGGTCAACACGCCCTCGATCGCGCGCGGGACGTACTTCGTCGGCAAGTTGCAGTGGCTGCACAACTGGTCGCATTCGCTTGGACGTGCGTACGTTTATCGCTCGCAAATCGGAGCGACCGCCAACGGACCGTTCTGGGACGATCTCTCCTTTCCGGACGGCGTGATCTCGCTCTGGTCGCAGCAGTGGCAGCGACAGGACGGCATCGGCTTCGACTACGAGGACCAAGCCGGCCAAAAGAACGATCTTCGGGCCGGCCTGCAGTATTCGGTAACCACGAGTTACCTCGATCAGATCGTTCCGACCGCCGACGAGTTTATCACGTCGAATCCCCGCCTGAACCAAGACCTGCTCTATCTTGGCGACACCTGGTCGATCGACGACCATCTCACCGCGACCGGCACGCTGCGTTACATCGCTCAATACGTATTGACCGGTACCGGATTTGTTTACAGCAATGTGGCGATCGACCCGCATCTGGGACTCGCGTACACGTTTGGCAACGACAATGCTCTGCGCGCGACGTTCGATCACACGTCGGTCGCACCGCTCCCGCTCGAGGTGCAGCGCGACGACTCGACGGCGCCCACTCCGCCCATCGTTCTATCGCCCGAGACCGCCGACGACTACGCCTTCTCCTACGAGCACGGAGGACCCACTCAGATTCGACTGACGTACTACCTGCAGTTCGACAAGAATGTGATCGACGTCTTACCTTTTAACTATCGCGACATTACCCCGGAGAACCCGAGCGCGGTTGGCGTACCGACCAACGCGGGACTTCTGCGATCGCGAGGAGTGGAGCTCTTTGCCAAGCACGGCGGGCTGACGCTCGACGCGATGTACAACCGCACGTTCACCTCGAGCGTCACGCAGTTCGCGTACAACGACCTCAACCCGGCCGCCGTTCTCACCGGCCACCTCTATCCGGCCGGTTACATCCCGAACTTCACCGGGACGCTGGGGTACGAGTTCGACTTCCTCCATCGCCGGTTGCGCGTCACGCCGCTGCTCTCTTACCAAAGCGGCTATCCGTACGGCAATGGAAAGATGGTCTACATCACCAATGCCGCGACCGGTGCACCGGAGCTAGTGCGCAATGACAACTACGTCAACCCCGGGTATAACTACTACTTCTTGAAGAATCCGGCGCTGCCGTACAATGCCCTCACCAACCCGTACATTGCGACGCTGGCGACGAACGAGGGTGACGATCCAAACACGCTGCGAACGATGCCGCAAACGCTGGCTTCACTCCACCTTGAATACGATCTAACGCGGCGCTTGACCGCGATTGTGGACGTCGTGAATCTCTTCGCGACCGATAGCCCGACGCAATACCAAGGCAATCCG
This sequence comes from Candidatus Cybelea sp., assembly GCA_049800655.1. Lineage (GTDB taxonomy): Bacteria > Vulcanimicrobiota > Vulcanimicrobiia > Vulcanimicrobiales > Vulcanimicrobiaceae > Cybelea. The sequence continues at coordinate 22,344 of JBARKF010000276.1, read as the reverse complement.
TACCTGATCGGGCCGCCCGGCTATGCCGGTGGCGACATCTACTACGAGCGGGCGTATGGCGCGCAGTATTGCAAACACTGCCTCTACACGCTCGGCAACGGCATCCCGACCAATAACGGCGCCAACCAGGTCGCGCCGTGGACGTACGGGACGGCCGGCTACGTTCCGGAAGGATACCCGATGGCGCGGAGCGCGCAGGTCCGATTGCGGTACCGCTTGTGAATCAAGGGAATGGTCGGCAGGGAAGCGCCGGCGGGGCGGGTGAACATAACGCCACCCTACACTGCCACTTGCGTACTAGAAAATCGGATGGAAGATAATCTGAGATTCGAAACGGCTTCCGTTGCAAGACGGGAGCGCCCCCTGGATAAGGTGTCACCAGCGCTGATCGCCATCGCGTTGTTCGCGATGCTGCTTGGCGTATTCCAGTTCTTCTTGCGGTACGAGTACATCCACAAGGGGTCCGTCCTTTGGCGCGTCGACCGTCTGACGCGTCAAGTCTGCCGGGTCGTTCCCGGCGCGCGCCTGGACTGTTCGGGCAAGCAGAGTACGAGCTTGAGCGTCAGTCCGAGCCTCAGTGTCAGTACCAGCACCGGGCTGGGGGCCGCGCACCACCGGCACTAATACGACGGGTGCTCCTGGCAGCGCTCGACGGACGGATCGTCACTGGGGAAGAACGTGAAGATCGTCCCACGCGGTACGACGATGTTCTTTCCTTTGTGGAAATAGTTGAAGATGCCGACGGCAGCGCCGACGCCAAAGAACGGAATCGCGCCGAGATATCCGGGAACGCCGTTGCTCGCCCCGGCTTTCTCGAGCGAATCGGTGTTGTGGTTGAGCACGATGCCCAAGCGCTTGCCGTCCGGGAGCGCGAGGTAGCGAGGCTCGAGGACCAGCGTGCCTGGGTGTGCATCACGACCCGCCGGCGATGCGACGGTCACGACGCCGTAACCCATCGTACGCTCCGGAATCACGACCTTTGCCCCGTTCGTTACCGCATTGACCGTTTCGAAGCGAAAGAAATCGCCGGGGCGGGCATCGGACGAGTCGACGCTATCCATCATTTGCGCGGCAACCACGGTGCACTCGTCGAGCGCCGCGGTCGGCTTTGCTGGAATGGGACCCAACGCGGAGGCGGCGAGCGCTCCGGCAGCGGCTCGCCGCAGCATTTGCCGAAGGATGCGGGCTCTCGTCAAGTTCTCGGCGTGAGGTGCAGCGCGGCCGCGGCGTAGTCGAACTGCACGATGAACTGCTGCAAGAAGGCGGCGCCGAGGTGGCCGAAAGCGGTGCCCTTCAGCGTTTGCGTCGTTCCGATGCGCTGCGGTCCGGTTCGGTAATCGCCGATCTTGACTTGGGGAATCTGCCCGATCATCTCGACACTGCTCCCACCGATTCCGCCGACGAATCGTCGCTGGGTAATGCTGAAGAGTCCCGGGTGCTTCCCATAAAAGTCGTACGCAAGGTTGATGTTCGACTCGTCGCCCGTATCCACTGCTAGTTCGGTTTCGAGTGTGCCCAATCCGACGTTGACCACCGGGATGAAGTTTTCAAACGTGATCGGAAGCGTAATCGAGCTGCGCTGGGGTGCCCCGCCGAGGCGCACGACGTGTGCGGCGCTGTCGATTTCGAGCGTCGTCGATGCCAGCAGGTCGGCACCCAGCACGATGTCGTAGCCATATCGGCGCAAATCGCTGAGCACGGCGTAGTACGCTTCAGGATAGGTCACATTACCAATGCGAAGCGGGCCCGCGCGGACGACTTGCGTCGTGTAGCCACCCAAACCACGTATTTGATAGGTTCCCACGACCTGCCCCCCGAGCTGGCTAGCAAGTTCGGTGCTCATCGAAAGCCCCGAGTTTCCGGTGTCAATCAAGCACCGCACCGCGACGCCGCCAACGCTGCAATCGATGATCGGTGTGACCGCATCGGGGTCGATCGCTATCGGCGCGGGCGGACCCCGGAAAGAGGGCACCAGACCGCGCGGGGGATGGAAGCCCGACGAAACCGCGGCGCGGTCGTCGTAGCGCTCGAAGATTTTGCCGTCGTGCAAAACCTCGAATGGCAGCATGAAGCCGCCGACGCGGCGGTAGTTTCGATATTCGAACGTTTCGGTGCCCGTGGCGTCGCGCGCGAGGCGGATCAGCCCATTCTGCGGATCGACGTAGATCCGGAGCGGCACGGAGTCAACGTCGCCGACGACGAGCGTACGAAAGGTCTTGCCTTCAAACTTCGCGTTTCCCGCGCCGCCGACACGCCCACCCCGCGCGAGGAAGCTGGGCGAAAGAAACTGCAGCGAAGCGATGAGGCGAAGCGAGCGCAGAAAGGGCTCGGGCTCGAGCGAGGGCGCGAGCGCGGTGTCGTTCAGGTTGAGCAAGTAGAGATGTATGCCATCGAAGTAGGTGCCGTTGCAAACTTCGCCGGTGCAGTGTCGGACCGTGAGGCGAAGTCCTTCACTGTCGCTCGACACGACGTTCTGCTGACCGCCGAGCGTCAAACGCGAGACGGAAACGAGATGCGCCTGCCAGACCGGCCCGGCCGCGCCGCGCATTTGCTCGAGCAAGCGGACCACGTCGTTCTCGCTCCGGCCCGCGCCAAGCGTGAAGAGCGCGAGTGCGAAGAGCAAACCGACCCGTCCGGCGAAACCCATGAACGATGGACTTCGAGTTGCTCGACGGCTATCTTCTCGACGGCACGCCCGCCAAATCTGAGGTGGTTCGCAAGCTTCTCGAAGCTCGCCCTGCCGTCAGCGGCGCCGCGCCCTTTTACGAAGGCATGGAGCGCCTCGGCGCACGAACGCCGGATTTGGCCTTGATTGCGCTTCGCCTGGTGCTTGCGGGACGAAAAGCCGACGACGCGGGCGTGACGTGGCTTCGTGACCTCGTTGCCCGCGCGCGCGCCGGCGACGTGGCCGCTCGCGACGAGTATCGTCGTGCTATCAACTGACGCGCTCGTCGTTCGCTACGGAACGACCGCACGGCGCGCACTCGACGATGTTTCAGTCGACGTCGCCGATGGCACGACGCTCGCGGTCATCGGTCCGTCCGGTGCCGGCAAGACGACCCTGCTGCGAGCGATCGCCGGCCTCGTGCACGTAAACGGCGGCCACGTCCGGCTCGATGGAGCCTCGATCGACGAAATGCCGCCACAAGATCGCCGCATCGCGCTCGTCTTCCAAGACGACGCGCTCTTCGCAAACATGACCGTGCGCGAAAACCTTCGCTTCGCGCTGCGGGGTGGACGCTCCAACAACGACGAGCGAATCGGCGAAACCGCACGCGCGCTGCACGTCGGCGGTCATCTCGATCGGCGGCCGCGTCGGCTCTCCGGCGGGGAGCGGCAGCGCGCTTCGATCGCCCGTGCGTTGTTATCAGACCCGGTTGCCCTTCTGCTTGACGAGCCTCTTGCCCACCTCGATCCCTCGCTGCGCCGCTCGGTGCGTGACGAAGTGATCGGCGTCCGCCAGCGGTTCCCCGGTCCGATCCTTTACGTTACCCACGATCACGTTGAAGCAATGAGCGTCGCTGATGTCTTAGCCGTACTCGTTGACGGACGAATCGAAGATTTGGGCGAGCCGGAACGGGTCTATGACTCGCCGAGCAGCATCGCAGTCGCGCGATTCCTCGGCGAGCGCCCAATGAACCTCTTCGAATATCAAGGAGCGGTCCTCGGCATACGGCCGGAACGCGTCGCGATCGCCTTCGACGGCTCGCTTTCCGGACGCATCGCACGTCGCGAAAACACCGGCGCCGATGCGTATCTCGACGTCGCGACCGAACGCGGGACGCTCGTCGTTCGCGTTCCTGCGCAGAGCAGCGAGCACCCCGGTGACCAGATCGCGCTGGATCTTCCCGCCGACGCGCTTCGCCGTTTCGATTCGGCGACTGGGAAAGCGATCGCGTGAACCGCGTCGGCGAGCTCGCGCACGGCGTAATCATGGCCGGCATAACGGGTACGAACTTCGACCGCAGCGGGCCGCGCTTCGGCGGCTACCTGCTCTTCGGCGGCGACGGCATCTCACTGCAGGCAATCCGGTCGCTGACCGATTCGTTACGCTCGGATGCGCGCGCGCCACTGCTGATTGCGATCGACCAAGAAGGCGGTCGCGTCGCCCGATTGCGTGCGGGCGTCGAGCCGATGCCGGCGATGATGGCACTCGGTGCCGCCGATGACATCGATCTCGCGGATCGCGCCGGGGAGCAGATCGCGTTCGACCTGCGCCGCGCCGGCTGCACGCTAGATTTTGCACCGGTGCTCGATTTGGCAATCGAGCCGAGCAATACGGTGATCGGTACGCGATCGTTTGGCGCCGATCCGCAGCGCGTCGCCTCGCTCGGCGTCGCCTTCGGCAAGGGGTTGCAGCGGGGCGGCATCCTCGCGTGCTTCAAGCATTTTCCCGGACACGGGGCGACGGCGATAGATTCACATGAAGCGCTGCCGGCGGTTGATGATGACGAAGCAACGATTCGCGCTCGCGATATCGTGCCGTTTGCGGCCGTCGCACATGAGGCGCCTGCGATGATGAGCGCGCACGTCGTGTTTCACGCTTTCGACGCGGAGCGGCCGGCCACGCTTTCGCCCCGCATCGCCAACGATCTGCTGCGTGTCGAGCTCGGGTTCCGCGGCGCATTCGTTACCGACTGTCTGGAGATGAACGCCGTTGCCGAGAGCGGCTCGCGGCTTGGCGCCGTCGAAGCGCTCGCCGCCGGCGCGGACCTATTGATCTTCAGTCACGACATCGCCTTGGCTGCCGCCGCGGCGGAGGCGATCGAGCTTGCCGTCGAGCAAGGGCACGTCGCGCTCTCACGTCTGGAAGAGGCGCACGAGCGCGTCTCACGCTTGCGCGAAACCGGAAGCGCGCCGCTGCCGATCGATGCCTTCCCTCCACACCCCGGAATCGGTCGCGAGATCGGACGGCGCGCGATCACCCTGCTCCGTGGCATTCCGCATGCCGATCCGCTTTCGTCGATCGCGGTCTCCTTTGGCAGCGAGCGGCGCGTGCTCGAGCCCGAAGCTCCGGCGCTCGAAGAGCTTCTTGCGCCGCTCGAGCCAAGTTCGCAAGAGGCGGAGACGCTGCTGGCGGAGCTCGAGGCGCGCGAACGCCGGCCCATTCTGCTGGCGCGCCGCGCGCATTGTCATCCCTCGCAAGCGCAAACCATTCTGCGGATCCTCGAGCGCAATTCCGACGCACTCGTCGTATCGGTGCGGGAACCATTCGACACGGCGCTCTTTCCCGGCGCGCGTCACGTACTTGCGGCCTACGGCGACGACGTGGCCTCGATCGGCGGGCTTGCCGACGTCATCTTCGGCGGCAGCATGCCCACCGGCCGTTTACCGACTCTATGAAGCGCGTGCATCAGATCTTAGAAGAAGCGTGCGGCACGCAGTTCACCGCGGCGGTGGCGCGCATCGAGCACCGCGGGCGCGTCATCTTCGAGGGCGCCTACGGCGTCACGCGCGCGGATGATCTGGGACGCCCCGTTTTTGCCGACACCCGCTTCGATCTCGCCTCGCTGACCAAACTCTTCATCGCCACCTTGGCCTTGCAGCTCGTCGCCGAGCGGCGGCTCGAGCTCGACGATTCGCTCGCATCGATCTTGCCCGAGTGGCGCGACGGCCCGCAGTCGGAAGTGACGTTGCGGATGCTGCTCGCGCACACGTCGGGCATGAACTCCGGTGCCGATTACCGGACGATTGCAAACGAGAACGTCACAGAGTTTGCGTTGCGCTCGTCGCTCGTCGCGGCACCCGGCGAGCGCGTGATTTACAGCGACCTCGGCTTTATTGCAGTTGGCGCCGTGCTCGAACGCGCCGCCGGCCGTTCGCTGGCGGCGCTCGTCGGGGATCCCCGATTTCCGTCGTTGACCTTTCGTCCGCGCGCACCGCAACGGTTGCAGATTCCCGCAACGGAAGAAGATGGCTGGCGCGGGCGCGTACAAGGCTTCGTTCACGACGAAAAGGCTTATCTCATAGGCGGCGCTGCCGGCCACGCCGGACTTTTTGGAACCGCCGCCGATGTAGCGGCGCTCACCGAGTCGTATCTGGGCCCGCTGCATGCGCGCGATCGCGCGCTTATTCCGGCCGAGCTGGCGCGCGAGGCGATCGCCGAGCAGGCCGGCGACCCGATCTTGCGGCGGGGGCTCGGCTGGGCACTCAAGACCAGCGACGATAACTCGTGCGGGCGCGAGATGAGTGGCTCGTCCTTTGGACACACGGGTTTCGTCGGCACCTGCGTTTGGGCCGACCCGGTGCGCGACCTGCAGGGCGTATTACTCACCAACGCGGTCTATTTCGGCCGCGACGAAGATATGCGCGATCTCCGCGCTGCCTTTTACGAAGCGATGGTCGGCGCCGTGGAATGTTAGCGATTGGGTTAATGAGCGGAACGTCGCTCGATGGAGTCGATGCGGCGCTGGTACGGCTGCTGCCACGAGATTTGGGCTATCGGGTGGAGTTGCTGCGCTTCGAAACCCATCCGTTCAAGCGCGATCTCGCCGATGCGCTGCGTGCAGCGCTCCCGCCGAATACCGGAAACGTCGCGGCGATTGCGCACCTTCATCATGCGCTGGGCGGCGCATTCGCTGAGGCGGCCTGCGCGGTGCGCGGCGACGATCGAATCGGCTTCGTCGCGTCGCACGGGCAGACGCTCTGGCACGACGGCGCGGCGAACGTAACCTTGCAGCTCGGCGATGCCTTCCTTATTCGCGAGGCCGCCGATGCGACGGTCTGCTACGATTTCCGGAGCGCCGATTGCGCGGCCGGCGGTCACGGCGCGCCACTTGTCGCGCGCGTAGATGCGTTGCTTTTCGGCGGCGCAGGCGAGGACCGCGTTGCACTCAACCTCGGAGGCATCGCGAACGTGACGCTCTTGCGCCGCGGTGCTTCGCCCGAGGAAGCGATCGCCTTCGACACCGGCCCAGGCGGCATGCTGATCGATGCCTTCGTGCGTGAGCGAACGGGCGGCCAAAAGGGCTTCGATCGGGACGGCGCGCTTTCTGCGGCCGGTCACGTCGACGCGACGCTGCTCAGCACCCTGCTCGCCGAAGCCTACTTCGCCGCGCCTCCGCCGAAGACGACTGGGCGCGAACATTTCGGCACGCACTTTCTCGCGCGTCATCGGGAAGCGCTGGCTGCCCTTTCGCTCGAGGATGGCGCCGCAACCTTAACCGAGCTGACGGCCGCATCCGTGGCGCAGGCGATCGAGCGTGCCGGGTTCGGCGGCGCGTGCATCATTGCCGCCGGCGGCGGTGCGAGAAACCCGACATTGCTCGCGCGAATCGCCGCACGGCGCAACGGCGCGCGCGTCGAAATCTCGGATACAATGGGCATTCCAGCCGAGGCGAAAGAGGCGATCGCATTTGCAGTGCTCGGTTATGAAACGTTGCGCGAGCGCGCGGCGAACGTGATGGCTGCAACCGGTGCGCGACGTGCCGTGACCCTTGGAGCGATCGCCCCGCTGCAGCTGCGCGAGCTACTCGCCGAGATTGCCGCCGAGAGTCGAGCTTCGCAGTGAGTTCCGAGCTTCCGTCGACCGAAGCCGCAAACGCCGAGAGTGCCGGGCTCGACTTGCTGGAAACACCGGCGCTCGTTGCGCTGCTCGTCGAGGAGCAACGTCACGCGGTCGACGCCGTACTCGCACAAACGGTCGCGATCGCGCGCGCCGTCGATGCCATCGCCGCGCGGCTTTCGCGGGGAGGAAGCTTGCACTACGTCGGCGCGGGAACGAGTGGCCGCATCGCGACGCTCGATGCCGCCGAGATGCCGCCAACGTTCGGGACGCCGCCCGAGCTGGTACGCGCGCACATTGCGGGAGGAACCGCGGCGTTGGAGCGTTCGGTCGAAGGCGCCGAGGACGACCGCGCGGCCGGCGAGCGTGCGATGCACGAATTGGTTGGCGGCGGTGATGCGGTCGTCGGCATCTCGGCTAGCGGCGGTGCGGCGTTCGTCGTTGCCGCGATCGAAAGCGCTCGTCGCGCGGGCACCTATACGCTCGCAGTGACCAACGTCGAGAACTCACCGCTCGCACAAGTCGCCGAACACGCGATCGTTCTCGCGACCGGCCCAGAAGCGTTAGCCGGCTCAACGCGGTTGAAAGCCGGGACGGCGCAGAAGATCGCCCTCAACGCGATTTCGACCGCGGTGATGGTGCGCCTGGGGAAAGTCCACGACAATCTCATGGTCGATCTCGTTGCGAGCAACGCGAAGCTGCGAGGCCGCGCGTTACGTCTCGTTACGCTCTTGGCCGAAGTCGGCGAAGAGCGTGCCCGCGAGCTGCTTGACGCAGCCGAAGGTAACGTGCGGGTGGCGGTCGTGATGGCGCGCCGCAACCTCGACGCGGCGCAGGCTCGCGCGTTGCTCGATCGGCACGCCGGGTCGCTGCGCGCAGTGCTTTAACGCACGTGTTTGCCATAATCCTCGCTGCGATCGCGTTCGTTCCGATCGACGACCGCCCAGTCGTCTTGCAACTGCCGGTTATGCTCGGCCGCATCGCGGGCGTCACCGTCGAGCCGCCGCCGCGCGCACTGATTGGGCGCTTTATACAGCTCGGCCGGCCCGACGCAATCATCGCCTGGCTCAATCATGAGGCGGCGAAGCCGCAAACCAATGCGTTTGTGATCTCCACCGACATGCTCGCGTACGGCGGCCTCACCGCTTCGCGCGCTCCCGGCCCCAACTACGGCGACGCCGAATCCCGTCTGCGCGAGCTTGCGCATCTGCGCGCGCGTCGCCCGCACGCGTGGATGGGGGCCTTCGGCACGATCATGCGCCTTGCACCCACCGGCATCCCGGCCGGCACCGGGTTTTTTGCGTCATATCCGACTTGGTCGTATATCCAACAGTACGCGAACCTGCACGATCCGCCGCTGCCCAGTGAGACGACCCGAGCGCAACACCTGCGCGAGCTGATCGGGCAATCCACGCTGGACGCGTATATGGCGACACGCGGACGCAATCTTGCAGTCAACCGGCTGTTGCTCAAACTCACCGCGAACGGCACGATCGATCGGCTCGTTCTCGGGCAAGATGACGCCGGTCCGGTCGGGCTGCACGTCCGCGACTTGCAGCTCTTGCAAGCCGATCTTGCCGGGTTGGGTCTGGCAGGCCGCGCCTCAATCGAGCCGGGCGCCGATGAGCTCGGCACCGCACTCGTCGCCAATGCCCTGGCGCGCGGCGCCCACTGGACACCACGCATCGTGGTGCATTACTCGATGCCGAACGGCGCCTCGTTCCAGGATCCGATCGAATACGCGCCGATTTCCACGGCGATCGATGCGCTGATCAGCCTTTGCGGTGGCGTTCGCGACGACCAACATCCCGATATCTCACTCTACGTGCGCGTACCAAACACGACGGCCGCCGCCGACGATGCGCTCATTTCGGCGATGTCCGCTGACGTCTCGGCGGATCGCTCCGTCGCGCTCGCGGACCTCTCCTATTTGAGATCCTATCGCGATCAGGCGAGCTTCGCGCAGCGGATCCTCGCGTCGGGTTTGGCCGCGCACCTCGACGCCTACTCATCGTGGAATACCAATGCCAACACGGTCGGCACGGCGCTCGCCGAGGCGATCGCCGCCGGTGCGGGCCGGCGAATGAACACCTACAACGCGCTCGCCCACCGCGCGTTCACCTTTATCATGTTTCTCGACGACTACGCATACCACGACGAAGTTCGCCCGGACCTCAATGCGACGCTCGCCGCCAAGGGGATCACCGATCATACGCTGCTCGCACCCGACGTCGCCGCGTCAATGACGCAGCGCGACCGCGCGCTGCTCTGGGGCTACGCCGATGCCATTCTCGCGCAGCTCGATCCCGGCTACCACATCGCGGCGATGTTGATCGGTCTGCCATGGAACCGAACCTTCGAAACCTCAATCGACGTCGGTCTCGCCCCCAATCTGTGATCCCTCCGCTTGTCAGGGCTTACGAACACGCCCGTCCTTCGACTGCGCTCGGCTGTGCCTCGCTCCGCTCAGGATGACAAACATCGGGGGACAACGTGCGCAAAGAGAACGGGATGGCCGGAGAGCCGGTCATCCCGTTTGAGCTTCCGCGATGTGGCTGCGCTAGGTGTTACTGTTTAGAACGCGGGTTAACCGCTTAGCCGTAGCTGGAGGGTACGCGGGCTTTACCCAGGCCACGAACAATTTCAACACTGACGCTTTTGCGATCCTCGCTTGACGCCCCATGCGCTACCGAGCATTACCACTGCCTCGCCAACATTAAAAGGAAGCGCTGTCGCGCCGGCATCGATGCAGCGGCGATTTCCGTCCCAAACCGGATCGACGCAACGCGGCGGAGGCTGCACCGCGAACCGCTGCGTTCCCAGCTCTTGGGCAAATCGCATCGTGTACATCGCGCCGCCGCCCGTCTCGCTGCAGACGAGCACGACGGCGTGCGCGTGCTCGGCTTGAAGACGATCGCGCGCGATGCGGCTCCGAGCTGAGACTTGCGTGCCCGGCGGTAAAAGCGTTGCGATGGCACCTCCCGCAGCCACGATGGCGTCTTCGAGCTCGCGAAACTCCGGAGGATCGGTGCAGCCGAATCCGTAGCCGACAAAGGCTACCGTCGGTACGCCGGCGTCGAGCGCGCCTCGGTGTGCTGCCTCGTCGATCCCAGGCGCGAGACCGGCGACGATCGGTTCGCGCAAACGATAGCTGAGTTCGTAGGCAAACTCCGCGGCTGCGGGCGGCGGCGTCCGGCTGCCGATGACGGCAATCCCGCCCGCCGGAAGATGACCCCGCACGTAGAGCCTTGCTACGTCCACTCCACGTACGAGCGGTCCAGCGCCTTGGCGTCGTGACAGCCGAGCAACCGCAGCGTCCTGATGACGTCGCTGCGAAGGATTTCAATGGCGCGCGCGACGCCGGCTGCGCCGGCGGCGGCGAGACCGTAAGCGTATGCGCGCCCGATCAACACGGCGCGAGCTCCGAGGCAGAGCGCTTTGACGATGTCGCTTCCTCGCCGAATTCCGCTATCCAAGTAGATTTCGGTGCGACTGCCCACGGCGTCAACGATTTCCGGCAGCGCGCGCAGCGTCGGGGCAACGCCGTCGAGCTGACGTCCGCCGTGATTGGAGACGACGATGGCATCGGCGCCGGCTGCGACGGCGTGCTGAGCGTCCTGCGCCGTCAAGACGCCCTTGATGACGATCGGGCCCTGCCACTCGGAACGAATCCAATCGAGGTCTTCCCATGCGACCGTCGAGCGTTCGAGCGCTGCGCCGACGTCTTCGTACGGCATCGGCCCGCCTTCCGGCAGAACGACGTTCGGAAAGTGCATCATGCCCCCGTCGCCCAAAAAATCGACGAGCCATCGTGGGCGCGCCAGAAGCTGCGGCAGGTACGGGAGCATCTCGCGAATGTTCCCCTTGACGAGTTCCCTCGCGCCGTTGCGGAGATCGCGTTCGCGTTGGCCGGCGACCGCGGTGTCGACCGTAACCACGAGCGCCGCGTAGCCGGCCACGCGAGCTCGGCGGATTGCAGCCGTCGCGATGTCACGCCCTCCCAACAGATAGAGCTGATACCAAGCCGGGCCACTCGTCGCGGCTTTAACCTCCTCCATCCTGCATCCCGAGAGCGTCGAAAGCACGTAGACCGTTCCGGCCGCCCCGGCCTGCGCCGCCGCCGTACACTCGCCGCGCGGATAGAAGAGGCGGCTGCTTCCGACCGGCGCGAGCATGAAGGGAAGCTCGAGCGTCGTGCCGAGCACGGTGGTCCGCAGGTTACAGGGCGACGTCGCAACGGCGCTGCGTGGGCGAAAGGTCACGCGGTCGAAGATTCGCGAGTTTTCGCGCAGTGTGAGCTCGCCGTCGGCGCCGCCGTCGATATAGTCGAAGATCACGCGTGGCAGACGGCGCTGCGCCAGGCGTCGTAGGTCGCCGATATTGACCGCGTCGCTCACGCGCTTGACGTTGGCCTTCCTTTGGCGATACCCTCGTCGCTACATGGACGTCCAATTTGTCGCTACCGCTTTCGCGACCGCGATTACGATCATCGATCCGATCGGCATGATTCCGATGACGCTCGCGGCGACGGCGCGCGACTCACCCAAACGACGCAATCAGATCGTCAATCAGGCGGTGCTCGTCGCGTCGGGCGTAATTCTCTTTATGGGCGTGGTCGGGCGCATCGTGCTCGATTATCTCGGGATTACGCTGCCGGCATTCCTGATCGCCGGCGGCATTCTGCTCTTCTTGATCGCCATCGATATGCTCTTCGCGCGCCCAACCCGGGCGAAGTACACGAATGAGGAAGAACGCGAGGCGGCCGCCGCGGAGAATCCTGCGGTCTTTCCGCTCGCGGTGCCGATGATTGCCGGACCGGGAACGATCGCGACGGTCTTGCTGCTCGTGAATTTGTCGCGCGGGGACCGGCTCGATTTCGTCGTCGTCGCCGCCGCCTACGCAGCTGCGCTGCTCGTGACGTGGCTCTGCATGCGCGCTTCGTCGTTGCTCCTGCGCGTCATCGGTACGACCGGTATCCACGTCGTCAGCCGCCTGCTCGGCATTATCCTCGCCGCGCTCGCCGTGCAGTTCGTGCTGAACGGGCTTGCGCAGACGCCGTTACTTCGGCACTGAAACGCCCCCGCTTCCGGCCGCCCACTGGTCGTAAACCTGCTTTTCGATCGGCGGCAGCTGCGCGTCCGAAGGAAGCTTGAAGCCCAGCAGCGGCAGCGGAAAGGGAATTGGGTGCGGCGGCTCTTTGAACGGATCCGTACTCGGATCGAAGCAGAAGGGCCAGACGATATCGCCGCTCTCGTTTGCGCCGTCGGGATACGTGTACTCGTACCGCCCGTAGTAGCAGTCGTGCCCGTTATCACTCCAGCTTCGCGTCGGAAAGATGAAGCCATTTCCGTGTTCGTCGCCGCGCGCCGAGGACGGAATCTGAAACGCGTAACTCTTGCTCGATGACTCCCGCGCGCCCGGATCGATCGTTGGAATCGCGTGCGGATTGTTTTGCGCGTTGAGCTGCGCAACCTCGCGTGCGAATCCAGCTTCGTCGCGCTCGAGTTTGGAGGGCATCTCGACGCGGCGTACGGGCGGCGCGGGCGAAGCCGGCGCCGCCGTTACCCTGGCGATCTCGCGGCGGGGCGTCGTTGCCGGCGCGGATTCGTGCTGGCGGACCGGGCGGACCGGTCGCCGCGGCGCCGGTGTCGCAACCGCGGCTTTGGTAATCGTCACCGTCCTCGTTTGCGAGATGACCTCGCGGCTGCCGCGCGGCGTCAAAAGACGCACGACCGCATAGAAGAGTAGCGTCAAGACGATAAGGTGAATGGCGGCCGAGGCAATCGTCGACCAAAAAAGCGCCCGGCGGCGCCGGTCGAGCTTTCCGGAAATCAAGCGATCGTTAGACTTTCCTTGTCGTGGACTCGCGGAGCGGATGCGGCTGACAGAGTTCGATAAGGACGCCGCCCGTCGCCTTCGGATGCAGAAAAGCGATGAGATTCCCGTGCGCTCCGTGACGTGGGTGCTCGTCGATGAGTCGCACGCCGGCGGCCTTCAGCTCGGCCAGCTTCGCCTCGAGGTCGGCGACGCGGTAGGCGGTGTGGTGCAGCTTGGTCTCGGCATGGCCGCGGTATCGCGCAAGCGCCGAGCTCTCGTCCAGTGGCAGAAGCAGCTCGACGGACGATTCACCGGCCTCCAAGCCAACCGCCTCAACGCCTTGGTCGTAAATGACTTCGCGGTAGATCTCTTTGAAGCCGAGCATTTCCGTGTAGAGACGGATCGTGGCTTCGAGGTCCTTCACCACGATCGCGACGTGATCGATCGTCATTAAGCGACCACCTCTCTAGAGCGATAGGTCCCGAAGACTTCCCGCAATACGTTGCAGATCTCACCGAGCGTAACCCCGGCGTCCACGGCGTCGACGAAAACGGGCATCAGGTTCTGCGAGGTCGCGGCGACGGCGCGTATCCGCACGAGATGACGCTCGACGGCCGCAGCGTCGCGGGCCGCTCGAAAGGCCTGCAGGCGCGCGACTTGATCGCGTTCGACCCGCTCGTCGATGCGCTGCAGCGCGAGCTCGGAGCCGCGGGAGCTTTCGACGAACTTGTTGACGCCGACGACGACCTGCTCGCCGCGTTCGATCGCCTGTTGCGCCAAGTACGCCGAATCCGCGATCTGCGCTTGCATCCAGCCGCTCTCGATCGCGGCGATGCTGCCGCCCATCGCATCGATCTCCTCGATGCCGCTTTGCGCTGCGCGAATCAACTCAGCCGTCAGCGTTTCGACGTAGTACGATCCTGCCAACGGATCGACAACGTCGGTGACGCCGGACTCGTACCCGATAATCTGCTGAGTGCGCAGCGCCACCTTCGCGCTCTCGGCGGTCGGCAGCGCCAACGCCTCGTCTTTACCGTTGGTGTGCAGCGATTGCGTCCCTCCCAGCACCGCCGCGAGCGCTTGAAGCGTCACGCGAACCACGTTATTCTCGGGTTCTTGCGCGGTAAGCGTCGAACCGCCGGTCTGCGTGTGGAATCGCAGCATTTGCGAGCGCGGATCGGTACAGCCGAACTCATCGCGCGTGATGTGCGCCCAAAGATAGCGCGCCGCGCGAAACTTGGCGATCTCTTCGAAGAAGTCGTTGTGTGCGTTCCAAAAGAAGGAGATGCGCGGTGCGATATCGTCGAGCGCGATGCCGGCCTCACGCGCGGCCCGCAGGTAGGCCTTACCGTTGGAGAGCGCAAACGCGATCTCTTGAACCGCGGTCGCGCCGGCTTCGCGGATGTGGTATCCGGAAATCGAGATCGCGTTCCACTGGGGTACCTCGCGCGCGCAGTACGACATCACGTCGGTTACGAGCCGCATCGACGGCGCGGGCGGGTAGATGTAGGTTCCGCGCGCAACGTACTCTTTCAACACGTCGTTCTGCACGGTACCGCCTAGCTTGTCGAACGGGATGCTGCGGCGGCGCGCCACCGCAAGCAGCAACGCCAGCAGAATCGACGCCGGCGCGTTGATCGTCATGGAGACCGTCACGCGCTCGAGCGGAACTTGGTCGAGCAGCGTTTCCATGTCGGCGATTGAGTCGATCGCAACCCCGACTTTGCCGACCTCGCCTCGCGCCTGCGCCGCATCCGAATCGTAGCCAAGCTGCGTCGGCAGATCGAATGCGACCGAGAGGCCGGTTTGTCCGTGCTCGAGCAAATAGCGATAGCGCGCATTTGATTCGGCTGCCGTCCCGAAACCGGCGTATTGGCGCATCGTCCAGAGGCGCCCGCGGTACATGTTCGGGCGAATGCCGCGTCCGAAGGGGAAGCAGCCCGGCTCGCCGAGGTCCCGGGCCTCGCTCGGAGCGGCGTCGTAAACCGGGCGGATCGGAATGCCGGAGTCGTTGACGTCCCTCACCGCTTGTCAACCTGGTCAAATGAAACCAGCGGCGAGCCGCGCTCGACGCTGGCACCGACGCCGGCTAAAACGCCGCCGACCGTGCCGCCTCGATGGGCGCGAATCTCGTTCATCATTTTCATTGCCTCGATAACCGCCACCACGTCACCCTCGCTCACGCGGTCGCCCGGACCCACCCGCAACTCGACGATCAGCCCGTGCATGGGGGAGAGGATGGTATTTCCGCCTGCCGCTGCCGCGCCTCTGCGCAGCGCTCCCAACCGGGGCGCGGTTCGACGTTCGGCGGGTCGCGGGCGTGCGGCTGTGGATCGGCGTGGGGACGGCTGCCACGTGCGCGCGAACGCTTCGAGCGTTGCCGTCCCGTAGGAGGCTTCGATCACCGCGGGTTCGTCGCAGAGCGCGCGTAGCAACGGCAGCGTCGTCGGCACGCCCGCGATGACGTACTCGTCGATCGCGCGACGAAGCCGCGCGATCGCCTGCTCGCGCTGCGGTGCCCAAACGATCAGTTTGGCGATAAGCGAATCGTATTCGGGAGGGATCGTCCAGCCGGCGTACGCTGCGGAGTCGACGCGAACGCCGAGTCCGGCGGGCTCGCGGTACTCCGAAATCGTTCCCGGCGCGGGCCGAAACTCATCGGCCGGATCTTCGGCGTTGACGCGCGCCTCGATGGCGGAGCCGCGGAAGAGAATTTCGTCTTGGCCGTACCCGAGCGGCTCGCCGGCCGCGACGCGAATCTGTTCGCGAACGAGATCGACGCCGGCGATCATTTCGCTGACGGTGTGCTCGACTTGAATGCGCGTGTTCATCTCCAGAAAGTAGAACGTGTCGCCGATTACGAGACATTCGATGGTTCCCGCCGAATCGTAATCGATCGCTTTTGCCGCGCGTACGCCGGCCGCTCGCATCGCCGCGCGAACGTCCTCGGGGATCGTCGCCGGCGTCTCTTCCCAGAGCTTTTGATGGCGGCGCTGCAGCGAACAGTCGCGCTCGCCAAAGTGCACGACGTTGCCGTGTTTGTCCGCGAGCAGCTGCAATTCGACGTGCTTGGGGTTCTCGAGATAGCGCTCGGCGTAAATCGTGCCATTTTTGAAGTAGGCCTCGGCTTCGCGACGGGCCGTCTCGAAAGCTGACGCTATCTCATCCGGCGAGCGAGCGACTTTGAGTCCCTTGCCGCCGCCGCCTGCGGCTGCTTTGAGCGCCAGCGGCAAACCGTAACGTTCTGCCGCTCGACGCGCGGCCGCAACGTCGGCGAGCGCTTCGGTGCCCCCGGGGACGAACGGGACGCCGGCCTCTTGCATGGCGCGGCGAGCGCGCACTTTATCGCCCATCGCGTCGATTGCGCCGGCGTGCGGCCCGATCCAGACCAATCCTTCGGCCACCACTCGCCGCGCGAAATGGGCGTTTTCGGCGAGGAAGCCATACCCCGGATGAATCGCCTGCGCGCCGGATTCACGCGCGCATTCCATCAGCCGTTCAACGTTGAGATAGCTGAGCGCCGGCGGTGCAGGCCCCAGCCGATAAGCCTCGTCGGCCAGCTCCACGTGACGTGCGCTTCGATCGGCGTCAGAGTAGACTGCAACGGTCGCAATCCCCATCTCGCGCGCTGTACGAATGACGCGCACCGCGATCTCCCCGCGATTCGCAATCAGAATCTTTTTAAACACCCGGCGTCACTCGGCGTAGGTAGGTCCAAGAAGCGTCCGGCTGAACGCATGATGTGCCGACAGACTCCGACCGACTCGGACACGTTCGTCGCGCGACCTCCTGTCGCGCTCCTACTCGCTGCCTCGCGCCTCTCGCCATCCGTGGCTCCGGCGCTCGTGCAGACGGTCCTCGTCCGGTCGGAGTCTGTCGGCACATCATGCGTTCAGCCGGACGCGCGCCGGACGTCACGCGTCGAATGACGCCGGATACATCCCCATTGCGTGATAGCCGGCGTCGACGAAGTGCACGTCCGCGGTTACGGCGCTTGAAAGATCGGACGCGAGGAAGACCGCCACGTTGCCGACGTCTTCGGGCGTCACGTTGCGTCGCAACGGCGCGACCTTGGGCACGACGTCGAGGACCCGCGAGAATCCGCCGACTTGGCGCGAGCTCGCGGTCTTGATCGGTCCGGCGGAAATGGCGTTCACGCGAATGCCGCGGTCGCCCAAGTCGAAGGCGAGATAGCGCATCGTCGATTCGAGTGCAGCTTTCGCAATGCCCATAAGGTTGTAGTTCGGCACGATTTGCGTTGCACCGAGATAGGTCATCGCAACGATCGACGCGTCCTGGTTGAAGTTTTCGCGTAGCGTTTGAACGAGCGCGATCAACGAATAGGCTGAAACGTCAAGCGCGAGCCCGAAGCCCGGACGCGACGTGTCGAAGACCTTGCCGGCGAGATCCTCTTTGTTCGCGAATGCGATCGAATGGACGAGCGTGTCGAGCGGGCCGAACTCTTCGGCAAGCCTTTCGCGCATCGCGTTCAGCGAGGCGTCGTTCGCGACGTCGCATTCAACGACGGGGCCGCTACCGAGCTCCGCGGCGAGCTTTTCGACCTCGCCCTTAACGCGCTCGCCTTGGTACGTCAGCGCGACTGCCGCCCCGTGCTCGTGGAGCTTGCGAGCGATTCCCGTTGCGATGGACCAGCGATTCGCCACGCCGGTAACCAGCGCGTGCTTTCCGTCTAAAAGTTTCACGTGCGCATCCTTGATTGCGGCTTCACAGTGAGAATCCCCTAAAGAAGAAGAAGGCGCCGAGCGCCCCCGCGGCCACGCTAACGTACCACGCCACCTTCGAGCGCGAGAGCGCCGCGACCGCGCCGAGTGCAATGCCGACCTGCAACAGCGCCACCGCGTATTCGAAGGCGTGATGCCGGCGCACTTCCGCGGCGGACTCCTCCTCCAGCTTGCGGGCCGTCGTTTGAAGGGGTTGCTCTTTTGCCGTTTCCCTGGCGATTTCGCCCTGGTAGGCGCGCAGCCGCGACGGGTTCTTCGAGCCGCTATCGACGAGGCCGTCCGCAGCAACCATGTAGAGATGTTCCTTCGAGCGCGCGGCTTGGTACTCACTCCAGGTGTCCGACGCCTTGATTTGGTCGATGGTCGCCTCGTTGATGAGATCGCCGGAGCGCAGCGCTGCAATCGCGGCGATGACCGCGAAGATTGCGGCGCTCAAGCCGACGTAGCGCAGCCACGAAGGGGCGCGCTCGTGCTGGAGCTCCTCGTGCACCTCCGCGATTTGCTCCTGCAGCCGATCGGTGTCGACATCCATATTCTCCGGCATTCTCTGCGTTGCGCTCCTTGGTATTACAGAGGAATGTTGCCGTGCTTACGTTCGGGGCGCGGGACCTGCTTGTCGCGCAGCATCTCGAGCGCTCCGGCGATCGCGCTGCGCGTTTGATGCGCTTCGATCACGTCGTCGACGTACCCGCGCTGCGCCGCGATATAGGGGTTCGCAAATCGCTCGGTATACTCGTCAATCAGCTCTTGCATCTTCGCCGCTTTGTCGGCGGCAGCGGCAATTTCCCGGCGAAAGATCGTCTTGACGGCGCTTTCCGCACCCATCACCGCGATCTCGGCCGTCGGCCAGGCGAGATTGACGTCGGCACGGATGTGTTTGCTTGCCATAACGTCGTAAGCGCCGCCGTACGCTTTGCGCGTGATGATCGTGATCTTTGGAACGGTCGCCTCGGCGAACGCGTAGAGCAGCTTCGCCCCGTGGAGGATGATCCCGCCATACTCCTGATCGGTCCCGGGCAGGAAGCCGGGAACGTCGACGAAGGTCACCAACGGAATGTTGAACGCATCACAGAAGCGCACGAAGCGCGCGGCCTTTACCGAGGAACGCGTGTCGAGCACGCCCGCGAGCACGTTTGGCTGATTTCCGACAATGCCGACCGTGCGTCCATCAATGCGTCCAAAACCGCAGATGATGTTCGGCGCGTAGAGCGGTGCAATCTCTAAAAAGTCTCCATAGTCGACGACGCCGTCGATCACTTCGTGCATGTCGTAAGGCTTGTTCGGTGAATCGGGCACGACGTCATCAAGTGCATCGACCGAGCGATTCGGATCGTCGTCGCAGTCGAAGGCCGGCGGACTTTCGCGATTGTTCTGCGGGATGAACGAAAAGAGGGCCCGCGTGAGATCGCAGAGATTCGTCTCGTCCGTCGCTACGAGGTGGGCGACGCCGCTGCGCGTTGCGTGGGTTGCTGCGCCGCCGAGCTCTTCGAATGAGACTTCCTCACCGGTGACCGTCTTGATGATCTCGGGTCCGGTGATAAACATCTGCGAGATCTTTTCGGTCATCAAGATGAAGTCGGTGATTGCCGGCGAGTAGACGGCGCCGCCGGCGCAAGGACCTGCGATCAAGCTGATCTGCGGAATGACGCCGCTTGCCTGAACGTTGCGCCAAAAAATTTCGGCGTAGCCTCCTAACGACACGACGCCTTCCTGGATTCGAGCGCCGCCGGAGTCGTTGATCCCGATGAGCGGCGAACCGGTGTGCATCGCGAGATCCATCACTTTGCAGATCTTCTCGGCAAACGCTTCGCCTAGCGATCCGCCGAATACCGTGAAATCTTGCGAAAAGAGGAAAATCTGCCGGCCGTCGATCGTGGCGCGCCCGGTGACGACGCCGTCGCCGAGAAACTCTTTCTCGTCGAGGCCGAACGCGTTGGTGCGATGCACGACGAAGCGGTCGAACTCGACGAACGAGCCCTCGTCAACGAGCGCCTCGACGCGCTCGCGCGCGGTCCGCTTGCCGCGGTCATGCTGCCTGGCGATCGCGTCGGCACCCGCGGGCGCTGCCGACTGCTCGCGCTTCGCCCGGAGCTCGTCATATTTTTCGGCCCGGCTCTTCACGCGAGCCAGCTTAGCCGCGCCCGCCCTTATGTCATCCTGACCCTTCGACTCGCTACGCTCGCTCAGGACCGCGCTTCGCGCAGGCGGAAAGGAAATGTCATCCTGAATCCTTGTCATCCTGAGCGGAGCGCCGGAGGCGCGTAGTCGAAGGACGAAGGGCGAGTGACTCTACGACCGCACCAGATAACTCGCCTCGTGCGACAACAAAGCTTGCCGTCAATCACGCGAAGATGACCGCCGCTTCTTCCGTAGAATACGAATCGGCATGATACGCACCGTATTTCTTGCAATTTTGCTTGCCGTAGCTTGCACCGTGGTTCCGGCCATGCGAGCCGTGGCGCCGGCAGCAGAAGGATTCCCGACACCGCCGCCGATTCCGCGGACGCGCCCCGTCGCAGTGACGATCTACGGCATGTCGGTCACCGATCCGTACCGCTACTTCGAGGACATGCAGAATCCGGTCGTCGTCAACTTCTTCAAAGACCAGAACGCGTACACGCGCGCGGTTCTCGGTCGTCTGGGGCCGGCGCGGGATCAGCTCTTCGAACGCATTAAGGTCCTCGACAACGCCGGCGCTTCGGTCACGGGCGTGACCCTCGACGGCCCGTATTACTTTTACGAGAAACTCAACCCTGGTGATAATTCGCCAAAGCTCTACGTGCGCGACGTCACCGGCGGCGCGGAGCGAGTGCTGGTCGATCCGCAAAGCCTTGCGACCACCGGAAAGCACTACACGATAAACTATTTTCTGCCGTCGCTCGATGGCCGCTACGTCTCCTACGGCATTTCGGAAGGCGGCTCTGAAGCCGCGGTGATTCACGTCGTTGAAACCGCGACTGGCCGCGTGCTCCCCGACGCCATCGATCGTGCCTACTACATCGGCGTGACAAGCTGGCGCCCCGACGGCAACTCTTTCTATTACGTGCGCTTTCCAAAGCTGAAGCCGGGCGAGCCGGAGACCGACAAAGAGACTCGACCCGTTGCATACGTTCACTCACTTGGGCGAGATCCCGAGAAGGACGTTCCAGTCTTCGGCTATGGCGTCGATCCAAGGGTCAAGTTCGCGCCGACCGATTTTCCCGAGGTGGTGTACTCACCGGCTTCATCATACACGCTCGGCGTAATTGCACACGGTGTGCAGAACGAGGTCACGATCTACACGGCCCACGCTTCCAGTCTCGAATCGAGCGACGTCGCCTGGCAGCGCGTCGCCGACGTCGCCGACGGCGTGACTGGCTACGATCTCAAGGGCTCGACGATTTATTTGATCACGCACAAAGATGCGCCAACGTTTAAGATCGTCGCGACCTCGCTTGCCGCGCCGAACGTCGCCGCAGCGCAGACCGTCGTCGCGGCCGGCAAGCCGATCGTCGAACAGCTGGGCGTTGCCGCGGATGGCCTGTACGTTTTGTCGCGTGACGGAGGCTTCGGTCAAATTTCCCGGATTGCGCTTGCGGCTGACGGCGCCCCTGGCGAAAGTACGAAGGTGACATTGCCGTTTGACGGATCGATCAATGCGATCTCGACCGACTCGCGCGTCGCCGGAACCGTCTTTGGACTCACCGGCTGGACGCATTCGCTGCTCTACTACTCAGTCGACGCGAGCGGTAACGTTGCCGACACGCACCTCAAAGCGCTCGCCAACGTCGACATGTCACCCTACACCTCGTCGGAGGTCCAGGCTCGCAGCGGAGACGGAACCATGGTTCCGCTTTCGCTGATCTACAAAAAAGGCATCGCGCTTGACGGTTCGCATCCAACGTACTTGAACGGCTACGGCGCCTATGGTATCACGCTCGAGCCATCGTTCAGCGCGACGCGCGTCGCCTGGCTCGAGCGCGGCGGGGTCTATGCAATCTGCCACGTGCGCGGCGGCGGATGGTATGGCGAGGCGTGGCATCGCGCCGGGATGATCGCAACGAAGCCGCACACCTGGCAGGACTTCATCGCGTGCGGCCAATGGCTGATCGCGCACAAGTACACCTCGTCCGCACATCTTGCCGGCGAAGGGACCAGCGCGGGCGGCATAACGATCGGGCGCGCGATAACCTCGCAGCCGCATCTCTTTGCCGCCGCACTCGACGTCGTCGGCGCAAGCAACGCGATGCGCATGGAGTTCTCGCCGAACGGCCCCCCAAACATTCCGGAGTTCGGTACCGT